>CAZCHT010000049.1:0-28803 GCA_964498705.1 uncultured Bdellovibrio sp.
TATCGATTTTCAATGGAAAAAGATAAGTCAAGTTGAGGCTCGGCAGTTATGTAAGCGGCTGGGGCGAGAAGCCGATTTGAAAATGGAACAGTATGTAGTTCCTAGCGGCGGCGTTAGTGATTTTACAGATCTAGATTATTGGCTATTTATCACCGATCGAATTTTTGATATTTTTATTCCTATAAAGCGTTCGGGGATACTAGCAACGGATTACATTCAAAGATATGTTCCCGGAATTTTTGATATCAATGATCAACGCCACTATCAAGCGGTACCTCATAGGCTGATTCGTAATACCAGAAATGCAGATGATGCATTTGCCCTTTCGCCCGGAACTTTGGGAGATCTTAAAGTTTTTGCAGGTTGTACGAACGGTAAGTTACTTCCGCTTGTTGTTGATGACGACTTTATCCAAACCAATCAAAGTTTAACTTCAGCTCGTAAAGTAGAGAAGAAAGACCAATTTGTATGGGTCACAAATACGACTCAGCATAAAAATCATGTTAATACTTTAAATGGATTGATTGAGTATTATAGTCGGGGTGGAAAATTAGACTGCGTTATTACAGGTGTTCAGACAGAAGCGTTTGATCCTAAGTGGCAGGGTACGGAAGAAGGCAATGCACACTTGCCTTATCAACGCCTGATACGAGATATGATTTTGAAAAACTCGAATCTTTCATCACGAGTAAAAATTTGTGGCCATGTTTCGGATGATAGATATATTGAAGAGTTAAAGCAGAGTCAGTTTCTATTGCATTCAGTGATTGCCGACAACGGAACTTATTCGGTAATCGAGGCAGCTCGATTGGGTCTTCCGACCGTGAGTAGCCGGTACCCGCAGCAAGAATATCTTTGTGAAATTTTCGGAATTAACCCGTTATTTTTTGATCCTTTTGATTCTAATGACCTTGCCAATTCGTTGTTATCCGCGGAAATGAAAAAAGTTGAGTCCGCCATAAATATCGAAAAAATTGAAAAGCGTCTTTGGAAAAATATGGCTAGTGATTTTTGTCGTGACTTCATTGACGCCGTTAAAACGGATCAGCCCAGGAAGAAGCTGTATGGCTAGAATAGGGTTCTGGATAGCAAGTGAAGATGGTGAACACCTTGAATCAGAAGAGTACTATTTCTGGTTGCGGGATTTAATTTATTCGCCGAGCAAGGTTGCCGAAGAAGTTTTTATTTTTGGTCTTGCTGACCGCTGTGATACCTTTAAAGCTTATCTTGGCCAAATGGGCGAAAATATCGATGGTATTTATTTTTGTACCGTCCCAGATAATAGTAAATTTGAAATTGAAGTAAAAAAAATTCATTGGCGTATATTTAGAGTGTTTGAAATTGTTCGAGAGTCTCACGGTTCTTTTCTGAAGCTTCCAAGCCCTAATTTAAAAAATGCTATGCTCTGGTTGATCGCGCCGTTTGCTTTGGTTTGTTTATTTGTTCTGAAATGGATTCTAGTTAGTCTAATCACTGCATTTGACAATATATCTTTGCGTAGTTGGCCAAGGCGTTTAGTGAGTGAAGTAAATCAATTAAATTTGGATTTATTGATAGTCCCCAATATCTATTTAACGGAATGGTTTGGCGTGGGATGCCAAGTAAAACTATGGGATCGCCGATCTTCAGTTTCCCCTGCTAAATTAAATGCAAATAGAATAATGACGTGCCTTAAGAAGTATTCAATCCTTTTAGTTGGCTCCGACCAAGTTAAGACGGCATTGGTAGAGAACCTAGTGAATGTTAATCAGATCAAAGTATTGCCGCTTTCTAGATCTCTGGAAGTAAACTTAAAATTGGAAGGCGACTCTAAAATAATTCAGAATACTTTATTGGCTGAATATGAAAGGAATGGAAATTTCTATTACCCAGATCTTGATTTAATCAACATTCCTTATGTAGTTTGCCCCACAGAAAAGATAAATCCTGAGGATGCCAAGAATTTGATTCGAGCTTTTGAAGACATAATCCGAAACAAAAGGATTAATTGTAAGTTGATATTTACCCACGAGCTTGACGAAGGTTCCCGGGATTTAGTGGCTGACCTTGGTATGTTGTTTGATGTTTTATGGATTAAGAAAGTAGATCCTTTAGCGTTAGAGATAATTATTCGGCGTAGTAAATGCCTTGCGATATTGCAACGAAATTTTGAAGATGGCTTGGCGTCTTGGTTTAAAGCATTTCATTTTAAAATTCCAACATGCCTGGTAAGTTCGGATTTGTTACGTCAGAAAAATGAGTATGTGTTAATTAAAGATATTGTTTTTGAAGTCGATACTGTAAACGAAATCTCAAGGGTATTGCAATATGTACTGCTTGATGGGAAAGCGGCATCGATAGCCCAGGCCAGGTTTATAGAGGCAAATTACGAGGCCAGCTGGGAAAAATACCGCTTGGAAATACTTGGCAAGATATAAAGGATGGAAAACGTATGAACAAAAAGATAGTTATTTTCGGGGCGGGTGGGCATGCCAAGGTCGTGGCAGATATCGCAGAATTGAATTCATTCTCAATTGTTGGGTTTGTTGATCCGTTTACTAATAAATCTGAATTTATAAATAGACCCATTTTCAAAAATGTGACCGATCTTCCTTCTGACGATTATTATGCTGTTGTGGCATTGGGAGATAATGCTCAAAGATCGAAAGTCGCTCAAGAAATTGAAAACTATTCCGGCGAAACTAAGTTTACATTTGCAAATTTAATTCATCCGGCCGCAGTGGTTGCCAAGTCATCGACAATTGGAATTGGTACCGTTGTTATGGCCGGCGCCGTTGTGAACCCATACTGCCAAGTCGGCAATCACGCGATCATAAATACGGGAAGTATCGTTGACCATGATTGTGTTCTTAAAGATTTTTCAAGCATTGCTCCGGGAGCCGTTTTAGGTGGGAATGTAAAACTAATGGAACATTCTGCTATCAGTATTGGGGCCGTTTGCAAACATAATATCGAGATTGCGTCCCATAGTGTAGTCGGGGCCAATAGTTACGTAAATAAAAATGTACCCGAACACTCCGTTGTGTATGGTGTGCCGGCCAAATTGGTACGAGCTAGAAAACTAGGCGATAAATATTTATGAAGTTGGAAAAATATGGATAGAAAATTAAGAATTTTATACTGCTGTTTTCATGATACTCTTCGCAGTTCTGATGTTCCTGTCTTAACGGAGGCGGGTTTTGAAGTTATTCCCATGCTTCCATCGAAACGAATTTGTGATGAGTTTAAAATAGACTTAGCGATTTATGAGAAAGACACATCATGGAAAAACAATCTAAGTTTAAATGAAGAAAAGATAAATGAAATTCGCAGTATCGATATTTATCGAATTTTCAATCCCGATGGGACTTTGTTCTTGGAGCGTCATGAGGTCGGAACTCCAGATGAAAATGACCAAAAAATTCTAAATGAAAATATTGACGTGATTATTTTGGCTTCATTTCCGCATGCTCTCAGTGCCGTACTTGCTTGGTTTAAAGGCCTGACTTGCTTTAGGCTTTATGGGCACCAGAATCCGAGATTTCGCCTTTTAGATTGGTACTTTAAAGATTTTCCTATTTCGAAGATGTCTAATCTTGTTAACAAAGCCGATCATTACTTCAGTTTGCCCATTATGCATGGGACCTTAACTACAGAAGATAAAATGACCTTAGGGCCGAATGCGACACTGCTAAGTACATACGTTGACGAAAAATCGACTTTTGGAATTAAATGGAAAAAAGATAAAAGCGATAAAACGATCGGTACAATTATTAGTTACATTGGTGTCGAAGATACATGGACCGAACACTACAAAGGTTTTAAAAAAGTTTTCAATGACTTTGATTACTTAGTTCTAGGAAAAAATGACAAGGGTAATATTGACGATCCTAAGGTTATTTCCTACAACACCAGCCGAGAACAGTTTTTAGAAGAAATGAGTCGTCTAAGAATATTTATTAATATTGGTCAAACGAAACAACATTCGCAATATTCGCCTTTCGAATCAATTCTTATGGGAATTCCGACTTTGTTTTTATCAAGCAGTGGCTTTGCTAACGATATTATTGAGCGTTCAGGTATTCCTTTTTCAGACCTTAAGAGTATGGGAATGTGTGATTCTTGGGAAGACGTTGTCCTAAAAGTAAAAGAACTGAGAGATGATTTTGGGAAACTAATTGATCTAAGTCAGCGCCAAAAAGTTCTTTTAGATAAAACCTTTAGCTTCGATATCTCCGTCGCGCAGGCAAGAGAATTATATGGAAAAATGCAGAGTCAGTTAGATTTTTTGAAAACGAGTCCGAGACCCAAGAAACCTCGTAAAAAAACTATTTTTTATGCGTTTATTCATAAAGTTCAACTTCAAGAAGAAGCTCGCCTTTTTGTGAAAGCGGGAATGGATCTAGTTCCGATGGCTGCACCTGTAAACATGCTTCAGTATCATGGGTTGGATTATAACGATTTAGCAACCCCAACAAACCAAATCTGGCTTAAGAATAATGAACTTCCGGACTGGGTCATTCGTAAAACCCGCGAGATAAATTTACTGGGTCATGAACGATACGATCAGATGGGCTATCTGGATTTAAGATACATTGAGTTTCTTAATGTTTGGTTTGATGCAGTGTACGTGCCGGCGTTGGTGCCGATGGCATTGCACTTGTTATATCGTGGGTATACGGGTGTTGTTCTTTTACGATATTTTGGGCATTACAACGAGGGTTGGTCGCGCACTAAAGAGAGCGATCTTTATAAAATTCGGTATAAAGATCTGCAACAATTCCCGAACTATTATTGGTTGCCAAGTATGCCGGCGCTATCAAAATATGAGGCCGTAGAAATTGCTCCCGCTAATAAAACAATTCTGCTCCAATGTTTAAGAAATACAGAAAATATCACCCAAAGATGGGTCGGGACGAGCTCGATTCCTAAAGTGGTTACAACGATTTCTTTGGCAGAGCGTGAGTTAAAACATTATTATGATCGTTTTATAAAAGCACTAGGGCATCTTCCGTATTCTATTTATGGAAAAAACAAGAAAGGCGCCAATGGTGACCAAAATGTGATTGGTCAGACGGCATCGGAAGATGAACTTTTTGGCGAACTGGTTAAACACAGGGTTTACGTAGATGTTGGCGAGGTCGATCATCACATGCACTATACTCCGCTTGAGGCGATGGTCATGGGTATCCCGACTTTGTTTCTAGATCGAGGAGGCGTTGGGTCTGAAGTGCAAAGGATGCTGCATAAACCAGATCTGCAATCGTATGGCTTGTGTACGAGTTACGAAGATCTAGCTCAAAAAGCAAAGAAGTGTTTGGATGATGCTAACTATGCCTACGAGTTAGCTCAAAAGCAGAGAGAAGTGATCGGGGCGCTGTTTGATGAAGGTGTTGTGGTTGAACAAATTAGAAACTTACAGAAAACTATAGACGAGAATAATAAAACAAAACCCACAAAGACGAGCCCAGATCATCGCCACTTTAAGATATACGATTCGGGGAAAATGACTGATGAGCCAATCTATTTAGAGTTTCGAGATTTTTTAAAAAGAAATGGAAGAATTTTAAAGCATGTGCCGGTATTGGGTTGGTGTCTTTTGTTGGTATACAAAATTCTTCTTAAGCTCAAGAGATCGCTATGAAGGACAATGCAGGATCCGGCAAGATAGTCTTTGCCAATCAATTGAGAGGGCTTGCGGCCCTGACCGTATTAATTTGGCATTTTTTTTGTGTTTTCTTTCAGTATCCAGGAGCCGTTGTCGAGATACTTGGGGTCAATGCCTACAGCATTTCAGCTCTTCCGTTTTTATCTGAAGCCGCAAAGAAGATAGACCTCTTAAATCTTGGTCAACTGGGAGTCGCGGTTTTTTTCTTGATTAGCGGTTTTGTAATCCCATTTTCTTTACGACGATACTCCGTCAAAGCATTTGCCATAAATAGATTTTTCAGACTATTTCCGACCTACTTGGCATCCTTGTGTTTGGGGGTGTCGGTCCTTTACCTAATAGGTTCTAACCTTCAATATGTGACCGTTAAAAGTTTTATTGCGCAGATTTTCTTTGTGAGAGACTGGTTTTTTTATCCGCAAATTGATGGATTAGTTTGGACGTTGGAGGTCGAGGTAAAGTTTTATTTTATTTCCGCTATCATTTACTGGGTGTTTTCAAAAAATGTATCCTATCGTAGTTTGGTGGGAATATCTGGTTTTATTTTAATGGCATCGGAGGTTTTTCGATGGAAATCAGGATATTTTTTAAATCATGGTTATTCGGGGATAGTCTATGCAATCGAATCAATTTTTGTGTTTATTCCATTTTTGCTGATTGGTTGGATATTTCATATACATTTTTTTATGAATGGATCGATAAGGAAAGTAATTGGAATTATTGGGGTTCTTTTCGCCATTTTCGCCTTTAACCTTTATCGATCTGTGTATTTTGCGGAACTGTTTTCTAAAATGATTTTTAATTATTCCATCGCTGTCGCAGTATTTTCACTATCATTTTGTTTTAGAGAGCGATTTCATAAGAATCGCATTTTAGACTGGCTAGCTAGCATTTCATACTCGCTGTATGCCTCGCACGCTATTTTGGGATACGCGCTATCCTATTTCCTATACGTAAACGGGGTTTATGTTGAGCTGGTTCCGATTGCAACAATCTTGATTTGTTTGGTAACGGCATCAGTGATTTTTCATTTAGTTGAAAATAGAAGTAAAGACTTAGGAAAAATCTTTACGTGAGTCCACTAGTAGCCACATAAGAAGATCAAGCCGGCGCCGAACAGCTCATTGCGTCATTGGTTCCGCGTTCTTTGCCTGTGTCTTTTTTCACTTATCAAAATTCGTTAAAATTTTCTATAAGTTGGAAAAGTTTGGTTATTCACTTTGACTATTGTTTGGTGGCATTTTACAAAATTCTATAGCTAAAAAAGCGAGAGAAAAAATGCCTACATATACAAGTGAAACTATTGTGGATCAGTTGATTCAACAATTAAACGAAATTACAAAAAACACCCCAAATACTATTCGCCTCATCGGTATTGATGGTCCAACTGCATCAGGAAAAACGATGTTGGCAAACTCACTTTCAGAGAAATTAAAAAATCAAGGCGTTGACACTTGGGTTTACCGAGTGGACTGGGCTTTGTTAGATAGAAAGAATCGTGTTGAGGACTTGGCGAACCTTAAAAAGACTGAAGATCCATTTCGATATGAAGCTGAACTTCATATGCGTATGGAAATAGTTGAAGATTTCTGTCGTAAAGTGGCTTTATATAATCAAAAATTTGTTACTGAAAAAAACTCGGCACCTCAAGGTGTTAAGTTAGAAAAATTATATTCACGTGAACTTGGCGGCGAAACCGCAGGCACAGATGAAGTGACATTGAAGCCAGGGCTAATAGTAATCCTTGAAGGTCACTATACACTTCGAACAAAAATTAATGATCTTATTGATTTGAACTGCGTTTTAATCGGCAGCGAGATGGAATTTTTAAATAGAAAAATTGCGCGCGTCAGTGGCTATCGTGGTGCCGAAGAAGCTACCGACTATTTTTGGAGAGTGGATGTTCCTTCGTTCAAACATCACATGCAAAGATTTGGCTTAAACGCAGATATGGCTATTGATAATACCGATTACAAAGCACCAAAGGTCTTGACCCAAATCGCAGGTAGCAGTTGGTTAGAAAAACCAGTACATGTTGCTGGCCAAGATATTAACTACTCAGATTTTTTATTTTCAAAGTCTCTTCTTGTTACTCAATCGCTAAAAGATAGTTTAGTTTCGGCAATTGGTGCCATTCGTAAGTGGGATAATACTGTCGGTCAGCATCTGCGAATTAGCTTGGGCGAATTATCTTCAGACTTGGAATCAGTCGCGGACGGTATCGTGGCGCCTTTCAATGCTGAAATGAAAGATTATCATTTGAAAATCTCTCACACAGACGCTCTTTATGAAGTTTATTATCGTCGTCTTCCCGTTTCGCTAGGGCTTGGAATTTTTAGCAATAAAACTCACCAACAGGAGGCCTCGATTCTTGTTGATGTAACTCATCAAAACCTTGTTCTAAATCTATTTTGGAAAGGTGGATTTAAGCAAATTACCATTCGTCGAAATTTAGGTGAAATTGATGATGGAAAAATGAATCAAGTCACAGAAACAACGCCAGAGCTATCACAGAGCACAAGCGCTGAAGTACGCGTTATGTTGCCAACGGCGTTTGCGATGCCGGCGTTCCTTAAAGGTGTTGCTATTGAGCCCGTGTACATAGGTAAGGAATTTGAAAATATTTCTGCGACTCGCGCCTTGTTGAATTTGTTAACTGAAGGTGGCGTCTGGATCCAACGAGTTTCATTGTTTCAAGAAATTAATTTTTTCCAATCGGCTTTGGATGCGTGTGGAGTTTCAAATTGTCGTGCAGGCAATTATATCATTGCCTTAAGACACTCTAATAAAGAACTTAATCAGAAATTTAAAAAATTTAAGGCGTCTTGGGAAACACCGGTGGAGTTAACTGAACTATTTGCGGAATCTCAAGCTGCCTATGACAAGATTGTTATTTCAGAAAGAAAACAAGCTCGCGAGTTCATGGCGAAAAATTGCCAACACTTAAGATTGAAAGATGGCTATATTTTCACTGACTTCTTATCTGGAGATGGCCCGAAAACTCAGCAGGCGCTAAAAGAACTTAAAATGTTGTTGTCATCGCCAATCAGAATTCTACGAAAACGCGCGACACAATTTATTCAACAATACCTGACTGGCTTTGCGATCCCGACGGAGAAACTTTGGAAAGATTTACCTAAAGGTCATGAAAAATCAGTCACGCTGAATTCGTTGGTCGCCATGGAGCCAACAATTTTGGGAGAAGTTTATTTGTGGTTAGCGCTTAGAGAGGAAAACTCAGCGGTGTTGGGGGCTAACGTATACGACATTCGTGAAAACTCGTTGGATGCGGCAGCTCACATCGCGGCAGCGGCTGATAAACGCCGTCCGGTTGTTTTACAGTCGTCTTTGAATGCTATTGGCCACCAGACTGCCGAAGCTTACGGTTATTTGAAACCAAAAGACGGCCCCGTTGATTTAATTAAAGCATGTAAGAAGGCCGCTAGAGATTACGTTCTTACGCATAAAGGACCTCCACCGCTTTTCGGTATCGGGTTAGATCATGTTAATGCTGAAAATGATAAGCCTCGCGGTCGAGCGAAAGAGTTTTTAAAGAAGGCCGCTGATACAAAAGATGTTACTCACGCCGTTCTTGATGGTTCAGCATTGTTCAAAACGAAATCTTCAGAGCGTAAAGATTTAGAAGAAGCGTATTCTACAATCGCTGCCTATGCCGCTAGTTTAGTCGCTGATCCTGAATCAACGTACCTAATGGATCGCGAAATTTGCGCTGGCGAGTTAAGCTACATCGGAGAAACTAACAAAGTTCACTATCCAACGGTTGAAGACCTAAGATTATTTACACGCGCACTACAACGAGAATTTAAAAAGAAAGGCCTTGAGGCATTTTTAGCTCGCCCAATGTTATTCATTGGAAATCTAGGAACGACTCATCACGGAGAAGATAAAGACATTCCACAAGTGGAAATTTCACGTGAATGGCGCGAGGGTTTAAAATCGGAAAATTTCGTAAGCCCAGTACTACATGGTACTACAAAAAGTCATCGTGACGTTTTAGCTCGGGCGACGGCCGGTTGTCATAAAATCAATGTGGCTGGGGATCTATTAGAAGTTCTATTAAAGAACATGCCGGAAAACGTTTATAAAAAGAGCAAAGAATTTGGCCTTGATCCAAAGAAAACTGTACCTTTATTGCGTGCAGAATTTGATGCGTTACAAGCCCCTGAAATTCAACGAGTCCACACGGCTTTAGTTAACAAAACGTCTGAGTTAATGGATACTATTAACAGTCCAAAATTATCTCCAATGGATGAAAATTACTTCAGATACTCAGAGTTTAATTATTCACCAGAACATGTTGATGTCATCGTTGATGAAGTGGCGATCTGGTTAAAAGCGCATTCAAATCAGTTTAAAGAAAAGCATGGAGATTCACGTGAAAAGTTGCAGTTCGCGGCGTCCATGATCGAAGTTTCAATTGAAAATATGCAGGGTGAATTGCTAAATACTCTGTGGAATAGCGGTATCAGATACTTCCATATCGACGCTGGAGATGGAAAGTTTATCACGCGTCAGTTTTCGGGAGTCGAAAAATCCAAAATTATCCGCAGTAAATTTCCAAAAGCTATCATGCATGCGCATTTAATGGTTGAAAATCCGCATGAGCCTATCGATGGTGGTCCATCGTACATTGAGCAATATGTAGCTGCTGGATGTAATGCGATCGCAATTCATGAACGTTCACTAAGAAATCCTAAAGATGTCGTATCAGTATTGAAGCTAATTCGTCGTTTAGGCGCACGTCCGGGTTTGATCATCGAAACGAGTGCTTCAATTGATTCTAATTTGAAACAGATCATTCATGATGCTGAACTTGATTGGTCAGTTGTAATGGGAGTACCGATCGGTTACGGCGGTCAGATATTCCAATTCAATACTTTGGGTCGAATTTCTGCACTTCATGATTTCGTGATGGAATTAGGACGCGATTTCCTTATCGAATGTGACGGAGGTCTAAACTTTGAAACGGCTAAGTTATGTAAAAATGCGGGCGCTCAGATTTTTGCAGGCTGGTCGATTGTGAAAGCTCCGACATTGCAGGAAATCAGTGGTAAAGTTCAAACGCTTAAACAAGTGCTAGAGAGCTCTCCAACTGTATGATCCCAACTAAAGTAAATTTAATAGTTCCCATGGTCGGCACAGGATCCCGTTTTAGAAAGGCGGGGTTTGATACGTACAAGCCATTTATCGAAATAGATGGTAAGCCCATGATAAAGCACGTAATGGATGCGTTTCCAGCCGATGTGAAGAAATATATAGTTTATTCTCCTGATTTAGTGACGGAAGCTGAACTAAATTATTTAAAATCATTTCCTGACGTTGTTCCATGTGCGGTCGACGCCCATAAAGATGGTCCCGTTTTTTCAATATTAAGAGCCGAAAAGTATCTGCCTCAGGACGAAGCCTATTTTGTTTCCTATTGCGATATTTTTTGGACGTGGGACTATGAAAAAAACATTAGACCAGAACTAGATGCTGATGGAATTGTATTCACAAGAAAGAAATTTCATCCCCATTTGGTAAAGGATAACTTTTCAGCTTTTTGCAAACCATCCCTAAGTAATCCTAAAATGCTTGAGATCATCCAGGAGAAAAAATCATTTACTGATGATTGGATGAATGAACCTTTATCCGTGGGCGTATTTTACTTCCGAAAAGGAAGCGAAATGTTAGGTGCCTTTAAGAAAATGGTAGCTGCTGAAAAACGAGTGGCCGGAGAGTTCTTCCCAAGCATTTCATTTAATGAGCTTATCTCTGAGGGCAAGGCCATAAAAATGGTTGATGTTGATTTCTTCATCCATTGGGGTCTACCGTCGCAGTTAGGGGACTTTAATCGATGGATGGGCTTTTTCAGACAACTGCGAACATCGATTAAGAATAAAATAGAAACGTTTGATATAAGAAATATTTGCTGCATGGGCGGGCTCGGTTCACGAATGAAGTCTTTAGGTGATGCGCCAAAAGCATTGCTTCCTGTTGATGGCGAGCCAATGTACCAATTTGTATCCAAAAATATGGTTCCGAACACTGAGGTGACTATACTCACAGTAGATAACGTGGCTCAAGAAATGGGTGATATTCCTGATCAGTTCAATATAATTAATTTGGGTGAGCAAACTAAGTCACAATTTGAAACTCTGTTAAGATCTCGGGACTACTTAACCCAGCAAGAAAACTTCTTGTTAACTTCGTGTGATGCTCTAGGCCTAATTGATTTCAATCGCCTTCAGACTGCTATTGATTCTCAAAATCCAGATGCTATTATTTTCACGTTTACCCCTTCGTTATTGCAAAACAAGTTGTCGTCCCATCATACGTTTGTTTCAGTTCAAGGAACTCAAATCACTGATGTTCACATAAAATCAAAATCTTCTGATGCTGATTTAGGATTGGCCGGTTTGTTTTGGTTTAAAGATGGAAACGTTTTCAAAGAATTGGAAGCGACTCCTTTTGATCAAAAAAATGAAATGTGTGCGGATCATTTCCTAAAGCATTTAGTAAATTCCGGCAAAAAAGTTTCAGCCTTTGCCTTAGATAATTATATTCACCTTGGAACTCCCGAAGAATATCAAGAGTACGAGTTTTGGAGTTATTTTTCTAAAAAATTAGACCAGCGAAATAAATAATATGCTGGATGGCCAAGAGATACTAAAACGTCTTAAAATAGTTTCCGAGATCTTAAAAGACGCCACACCTCTTATTATGCAGGGTTTTTCTGTAAATCCGGGGACCGATGTGAATCGGGAGGAATTTCTTCAGTTGGCAACGAAATCATCCGTTCGCGATTTGGTCACTAGATTTGATAAGGAAGTAGAAGTATTTGTCGCAGAAAGGATAAAGAAGTCTTTTCCTGGTGAAGTCATTCTGGGTGAAGAGGGACAGTCTGTATCTAAAAAATCCATCGAAGAATCTATAAAAAATTTAGATGCCTTTTGGTTGGTTGATCCTATCGATGGCACAAAAAATTACTTTCGCGCCTATCCTTTCTTTTGTTCGACTGTTTGTATGTTGAAGAAAGTGGATGGAAACTGGACGGCTGTATTAGGCCTAACGTGGGATCCCGTAAGACAAGAAATGTTCTCGGCGGGTTTTGAGCAAGGGGCTTTTATTAACGGAAATAGAATGAAAGTTTCAAATGTCTCCAATCCCCAAGTCGCTTTGTTTTCTAGTGGTTTTGCGGCTGCCAGATTAGGTTTTGCCGATCACGCTTATTCTTCGTTTAGAAAGGTTTCTGAAAATACCCTGGGAGTACGTCGGAGTGGAACCGCTGCATTGGATCTAGCCTATGTGGCTGCGGGAAGGATTGATGGGTACTGGGAACGTGGTTTGGATGAATGGGATACGGCGGCCGGTATGTTAATTTTAAAAGAAGCCGGCGGATCAATTACAAAATTTGATGGACAAGACGCTGGCAGTTTGTCCGGAGAAATAGTGGCTACTAATTCCAAGTTACAATCTTGGCTGTTGGATCAACTTGCATAGGTATGTACGTGCAGGTAAATTAGTTTTAGAGATATTACAAAGTAGGAGTTTGTTATGCAAGAAAGTGGGTTTCAGTATTCGGGTGCCGAGTTAGAGCTTTTTGAGAAAGCCTTAAATTGGAAATCCTATATTACATCTCAATTTAAAGATCATGTTTCCGGTAATGTTTTAGAAGTTGGAACGGGAATTGGCGCATTTATCCCATGGGTAATAAACCCGGCCGTGACAAAATGGACATGTATGGAACCCGACGCGGGATTTGGCAAAATTTTGAAAAGTAAATATGCTGATGAAATTGCCAAAGGGAAAATTGAAATCAAAACGGGTTACATGAAAGATGTTCCTGAAGCAGAAAAATTTGATACGATACTGTATCTAGATGTCCTTGAACATATTCAAGATGATCAACGAGAATTAGAATTGGCTTACAAAAAGCTTAATCCAGGCGGAAAGATAGTCGTTTTGGCCCCCGCGCTACAATTTTTGTACAATGAATTTGATAAAGCGATTGGTCACTATAGAAGATACAGTTACGGAACTTTAAAAGACCTGACTCCTGCTGATTCGAAGTTACTTCATATTAAGTATTTTGATTCTGCTGGTTTTGTTCTTTCTTTGGGAAATAAATGGTTTTTAAAACAGTCGCAGCCCAACCTGAAGCAAATCATGTTTTGGGACAAGGCCGTTGTTCCTATATCGAAGGTTATCGATCGTATGACCATAAATGCGTTTGGAAAAAATATTATCGCTATTTGGGAAAAACCAAAGATTAACTAAAATACTCTTTCCAAATATCGGGGCGTTTCGTACAGACCATGTCGGGCGCCTCTTGCAAAAGTGATAACGCGTAAGGTTTTATGTCTGCCGGGGGGTTTTCTTTTAGGAGTTCGGGGGAAACGATACAAACTTTTAATCCTAGATCATGAAATAGCTTTATTTGGTCTTGAGAAATGCCTTCCTTTTCAAAAAAGTCCGCCCATACCCATGTTACCAAAGGTGCCATTTTTTTTACGTATTCTACGGGTTCGTATTTACTAAAACGGGCGCTTAAGTTTTTTTCGCCCTGTTGTGATAGCTTAACTAAGGCTGGAAAACTAAGATCCAAAAAAAAGTAATTAGTTTTTTTATACTTTTTCAACAGATTAAGCGCAGGTATTTCTAGGCCTTCAGATTTGACATTAACAATCATAAAACGGTCCTTAACCGTTTTGACGTAATTTTCAAATAATTCCCCTTTTAAAAATGGGTCATGATTTAATATGAGTTTTTCATTGTAATCTCGAATGTCAAATTCTACTCCGAGATCGTTACTTAATGAGTTAAGCGTTTGGATATTGTTAACTCTATGTTGGCAATATTGAATCATAGTTGCTCACGATGAGTTCTTAAAAATATTAAATATTTAAAATTTCGAAATATTTGCTTTAGTTTTGATGGCAAAGAGTATGCCCACTTGGAGTGGCCATGTTTACGATCGTGAAAGATAACATTTTCAGAGACAATATCGTATTTATTTATAATTGCTTTATAATATGCGTATACATCTAATTCGTACCCATTAGGAGGCATGCGGAAGCTTTCGAATAAATTTCTGTGGAATACCTTAGGCTGCGCATTGATTTCGATCATAATTTGTCCCAAAATAATTTTTGATAAAAATTCCTGAATTTGAGTTAATAGCGCAGCACGACCTCTGTCATTAACTCTTAGTCCTTTTCCAAATGATTTTTGAGGATTTTGTGATTTTTTCAAAAGATCAAAAATACGAAAAACATCTTCAGGTGCGCATTGTTGGTCAGCATGAGACCAAGATAAAAACTGACCTTTACAGGCCCTTAAACCTGAAAGTATCCCAAATCCATATCCTTGATTTACTTCGACCTTTATCATTTTTAAGCGAGGATCATTTTTTATTGCAAGAAGCTCTATTAGTAGTTTGTGAGAGTTATCGCTAGAGCCATTGTCTACAAAAATAACTTCAACATTTTGTCTTGTTCCAAGTGCCAACAAGTAAGAATCGATCAAACTACGAAGATTTTCATTTTCATTGTAACAAGGGAGAACCACGGAAAGTTCTATTTTTTGTGACTCGATAATATTCCCTCCAAATTGGAAATTTATTCTAGTTAAACTTAAAATGTCAATTATCTCATCTGAGAAGTACAAATTTGGTTTCAGTCGGGTCATTTTTTTATAAAAAACTGAATACAAATGAACACAAAATTATGTGAAGATGTTCTGGAAACTATACCGAAGATTGGCTTTTAGTTGAAAAGGCGAAGTTGAGATATTAGTCGCTTGACGAAGCGCATTAGTTCCAGCTTCCAAATTGTCTATTCCATCTCTGTTGATAGTTTGTAAATTGTTTTTAGTGTGTTTCTATATTAAATATTTTCTCATTCACAATAAATGTCGACAATACTGAAAGGGGTTGAGCTTGATTTATGTTAATTACCTTAAGCAACATAATGATTATTTTCATAGTCAATATATGGTAAAATTAGAGTCTTTCTTAAAAAAAGGACAGTACGTTTTAGGTGAGGAAGTGAGGGAATTTGAAACGGCATTTGCTGAATATATCGGAGGCAAATATTGTATTTCTGTTGCTAATGGAACAGACGCACTTGAACTAGCAATAAAGTCACTCAATTTGCCAGTCGGATCAGAAGTAATCACTGCAGCTAACGCTGGAATGTACGGAACCATTTCGATTTTAAATTCTGGGTTTAGGCCAAAATTCGTTGATATCGGAGAAGATAGTTACAATTTGGATTTAGAAAAAGCCCTTGTTGCAATCACCCCTAACACAAAAGCAGTAATTTATACTCATTTGTTTGGACGCGGGACTAATTTAGAAGGATTTAAAAAAGAACTCGATAAAAAAGGAGTAAAATTAATTGAGGACTGCGCTCAATCCCATGGATGTAGAAGTGGTAATAAAAAAATTGGCACCTTTGGAGATATTTCTACTTTTTCCTTTTATCCAACTAAAAATTTAGGTGCATTGGGCGATGGAGGAGCAGTTATTACTAATGAAAAACTAATATTTGAAAACGTGCTATCTCTTCGACAATATGGATGGGATAAAAAGTATTTCCTAAAAGATTCTATTGGTAGAAATAGTAGGCTAGATGAGTTGCAGGCTCTTTTTTTAAATATTAAGTTACCCCATTTAGACAAATTTAATTCTTCAAGACTTAAAATAGCAGACTCTTATTTTCAAAAAATCATCAATAAAAAGATTCAAATAAGAAAATTTGAAAATGATGGATCGTATATTGCCCATTTATTTACAATTGAAGTTGTAGATGCCTCCCAAAGAAATGCACTTATGAGCTACCTTAATGAAAACCAGATTGGATCAGACATTCACTATCCAATTCCGGATTATAAACAAAATCCAATCAAGAAAGAGTTCGATACGGTTCATCTTGAAAACACAGAAGAGAGATGCTCAAAATTATTAACTATCCCGTGTTACCCCGAACTTGAAATAGAAAAAGTAAATTTTATTATCGAGAAATTAAACAAATGGTAGGATTACATTTTTCTATAATTATCCCGATTTTTAACAATGAAGAATACGTAACTTCATTGATCAAAAGATGTTCAGAAATGGCGACTGACCTAGTTCATTCAAGTGAATTTATTTTCGTAGTCGACGGAAGTCCAGATAAAAGCATGGAAAAACTTAAAGAGTTACTTCCAGTTGCACCATTCGATTCTAAACTTATAATTTTATCTCGAAATTTTGGTTCATTTTCAGCCATTCGTACAGGTTTTAGCTACGCTAAAGGTAAATTTTTATTTTTTATGGCTGCTGATCAACAAGAACCTTCGTCGTTCATTATTGAGGCCGCTAAGCTTCTTCAATCAGCCGGCACAGATATCGTTATTGGCAAAAGAAAAGACCGCAGCGACGGCTTTTTTAATGATTTAGCATCCAATATTTTTTGGAACCTTTATCGGTTAATAATTCCAAATGTACCAAAAGGCGGTGTAGATATATTTGCATGTACATCTCAGGTAAAAGATTCTCTTCTTGAATTAGAAGAGTCAAATACGTCGCTGATTGGGCAATTATACTGGATTGGATTTAAAAAGACGGATTTGGAGTATTCGCGAGCTCCTCGTGAATTTGGCAAATCAGGGTGGACATTTAGTAAAAAAATGAAATATCTTAGGGATAGTTTTTTTAACTTTACTGATTATCCATTAAAACTGTTATTGAGCATAGGGACTCTAGGCTGCGGCATTTCCATAGTACTTGGGTTAGTTGTAGTTTACTTAAGAGTAATGGATAAATTGGTAGTCCCTGGATATGCTGCAATTATGATTACTATTATGTTTTTTGGCAGTCTCAACCTTGCTGCGATGGGGATACTTAGTGAATACTTGCACAGAACATTTGAGAATACCAAAAGAAGGTCTCAATCTATTGTCCGGGAAATTTTAACATTTGTTGATCGCAAATAATATATGACTAAAGATTTTTTTAAACATCAAAATGCAAAAGTGGAAACTGCGGACATCGGTCATGGGACACGCATAAATGCACTATCTCACATTTATCCTGGTTCAATTTTAGGCGAAGGCTGTGAAATTGGTGAGGGGGTTGTAGTTGAAAGTAATGTAATCATTGGAAACAATGTAATATTAAAAAATGAGGTAAAAATTGGAGAAGGAACAAAAATAGAAAATGATGTATTTGTCGGAGCGAATACCATCTTTGTATCGGACATACTTCAAAAAAATCGTCATTATAAGAATAGTTCCCATCCTACAATAGTCAAAAATAATTGTTCAATTGGGGCAGGTTCAACAATTCTCCCTAATCTTGTAATTGGGGAATATGCAATAGTTGGTGCTGGGTCTGTGGTTACAAATTCTGTTTCAGATTTTTCAGTTGTCTTAGGAAGCCCAGCAAAAGCAGTAGATCAGTCTTGCAGAGAAAAAGTGGAACTTTCTGGATGTATTTTTAAACATAGACATTTTAAGGATACTCGCGGAGACCTTTTTGTAGGTGAATTTTTTAAAGATATTCCATTTGCCCCAAAACGCTTTTTCATCATTAATGGAGTACCTCAAAAAGATACGGTTCGTGGTGAGCACGCTCATATTGAGTGTGAACAGTATCTCATATGCGTGGCTGGTGAAATTGAAGTTGTACTAGATGACGGAAAATCAATTCACACATTTAAGTTAAATTCACTCAATGAAGGTCTTTATATACCGCCAAAAGTTTGGGGTGTGCAGACATTTAAAACAGTTGATACAGTCCTTTTTGTATTTGCATCTGAATATTTTTTAGAAGCGGATTACATTCGAAAATACGAAAATTTTAAAAAACTCTTTATTTAATGGTGAGAAAAGATGTATCTTCCTATAATATTTGGACTCGTTGCGATTTACTCTCTAGGTCTGATGTTTTCATTGGCCGGAGCCTATTTTATTCAAATATTAATTGATAAATTAGCCTTACCGAAGCCTCTATTCTATATATTTGGATACTTTGCAGGATTGACAGTTTTTCTTTCAATTTGGCGCGTTTTCGACTTTGTTTTAAAGTCAGCGAGCTTCGGCTTTTTCATGAGTGTTTTACTATTGTTCATTTTAAGTTATCTATATTTAAAAAAAAATTGTATTTTCCTATCTAGGAGTTTTGTAAAACTGAGTTATTTTCTATTCTTAGCGTTAGTCATTCAGATTCTCTGCACAATGTTTTGGACGAGAGAAGTGTATACTGATGCTTTTTCAACTCTTGGTTCTGGTCATAGTCCAAGATATGCAAACATTACTTTACATGTTATAGCTATAGATCGGATTCCAGCAATTGGATTAAATTACGTACAGTCGCTACTTTCGGCAATTCCTATTTTTTTGGGTGGTGAGTCACCTCTAGTCTATTTGAGTCTTTGGTTAGGTCTTTCATTGTTTTTATTTTCATTAATGAATTACTATTTGTTCAGATGGTTTGGTTTTTCAAAAACGATTTCAATATTGGGAGCAATAATCCTAAATTTTGGAAATACAGCAGTTTCTATAAGGCATCATTTAGTTCTAGATACAGGAAGTCCATTTTTTTTAGCTGCATATTCTGATACTTTGCACTCTATCGGAATAATGGTGCTCGCTACATTCATTACAACGACTCTTGTTTTTAAATTTGAGCCCAAATCAGAACTCAAAAAGTTAGTAAAAATTTTCATAGTTTTAGGGTGTCTTTTCTATTCAAACACTTTGATGTCCCCGCAAGGAATTGCTATTTCCTGTTCAACAATTGGTATTCTGTTTTTATATAACTATTTGAGCAAATCTACTTCAAAAAAAGTTCGTAATTACTTTTTTATTCCGATTGGGATTTTGGTTTTTACATTACTCTTGGGAACTCAAACAGGTGGTTTTTTAACTCCGATTTCAAGGCAGGACCTTACTGTACTTCCCGGCGTTGCTCGTATCGATAGTTCTGATTTTAGACCTGAGTTTTCGCCGTCTATTCCCTATTATCTTGGAAGCTATCACAACTGGATAATGGCAACACCAGAGACATTTCTTGTCAAAGGAGAACCGTTTTTAGAAATGGCAAATCGATTAGCCATTGTTATCGGGCAATCTTTATATGTAATGTTTTTCCCAATATTGGGGCTAGTTTTGACATTTTTTTACAGGAAAAAGTCTCCTCAAGTTGAAATTCTTTTTTACGTTTCACTGATTGCATTTGTAGTTGGATTAATTATAGTTTGGCCATTAAGAATTCACGGATCAAAATGGATGTGGACACGCTTTTTAATTCCTGGAATTTATTTTGCTCAAAGTTGTTTTTGCATTGGCCTCTTCTATTTTAGTTCGCTAACCTTTAAAAAAATTCAAAATGCTATAAATATTTTAATAGTCCTATTTATTTGCTGGGGTCCATTTGTTAACTTCTATCAAATTATTGATGAAAATTTCAAAAATTCACAGGAATTTTCAAAACGAATTAAGTCAATGGTTGATTATTCCAAAATTCCAGATAGGTGATAGGGAAAAAAGTAATGCCATTCCTAAAATTCTTCTCGATAAAACATGGTCTGGCCCCCTCCCGCTAATAGGAATCCAAGATTAGAGATATAAAACATAACCACGGAGGGTTTGTGGCACGCAAAAAATATGCGTCCGAGGACATCGATGACAAGAAGAGGTTTTTGTTTCAAAAGGTCAATCCATCTAAGGCGTACGAAAAAGCATCGGTGTAAGTTATCAAACTTATTGTCGATGAAATAATAGAATATGGCGGGCTAAGATCGGACTAATCAAAGCGTTTGCGCGGGCTTGACGTTGAAAACTCACGCCTGTAAAGAATCATGTCGAAAGAGGTCGCAGAGGGAAACTTCTAAGTTTGACCAGACGCAAAGATGCCGTCAAAAAGGTACGGAAGACATTCAAGGTGTCGGAACGTCGGATTTGCAAAGTGCTTGCGCAGAGCAGATCAACACAGCGAAAGATATTGAAAACAAAAAGCGATGAGTAGGTGCTTACATAGGTTATGATTCGTCTTGCGACTAAGTTTGGTAGATATGGTTATCGTCTTGTTACTACGCTATTCAATCCTGAAGGTTTGCGTGTGAATCACAAGCGCGTCCATCGGATGTTATGCAAAGAAGGTTTGAAAGTTCCACTTAAACAACCGAAGCGTGGAAGATTAAAGCTTGAAAATTGCTCGTGTGTGCCCGACCTGAATACAGAAATCATGTTTGATCAAATGTTTTTTGTTGCCGAAAGGATGAAGAATAGAAGACCAATTAAGAAGCAGACTGTTATTGATGGTTTTGCAAGGGAACGTTCGGCGATTCGGGTAAGAAGAAAAATTAAATCAAAAAATGTAATCGAAGTATTTGGGAGGTTATTTTTAGAGCGCGGCACACTGGCTCATATATGATCCGACAATGTGCCGGAATTTATTGCGAAGGAGCTTCGCAAATGGGCAGAAAAACTTGGAGTGGCGCCATTTTATTTTGAACTAGGAAGCGCAAGGTGAAATGGATACCTTGGATCTTTCAATGGAAAACTTCGAGACGAGCTTTTGAATGGAGAAATTTTCTATACACTGCTTGAGGCAAAGGTTATCATTGAGAAATGGAGCGAGGTTACAACACAATCAGACCGCACAGTTCTTTGAGATGCTGACCACCAGCGCCAGAGACTTGGTAGTTTAAAAAGTTGTGGGAATATAGCTTATCAAGCTGGAGCCCCTTTGGGGTGCGGGTCAGCAAAGAGAGATTTAAATTGAGAAAAGATATAATTCACAAAAACAAAAATGAATTAGCCCAAAAAGAACTTCATCTTAATTTTAGGAATTCTAATGATAATAAAGCGGAGAAAAAAGTATTAGAACTGCTGTCGCTGTCTAGCGAGGAAATAATTAGGGGAGCCGTGGCTCTAAATTTGAGTTCACCTTCCGATATTATTGAAGGTTTAAAAGTAGATTCATCAACATATGTGAATGATTGTTTGACTAAAAGAAACAATAAAGTTTCCGAACAACTGACGATTTGCGTGGCTGGAAAGAATAGTATTGCAATAAGATCTCTAAAGTATATTTTTGATAACTTCAAGCAGCATAAAATAGTTTTTGTGGCAAACCCAACTGACGATGGGTTCGATAGTTGGCAGCCATCTTTTCATAAATTTGCATGCTCATTGAAAATTGAAAATGTAAAAATTGAAGACCTTTTTGAATTAGACAATCTCGTATTTATTTCTTTAGAATTTTCTGAATTAATCGACACAGCAAAGTTTAAGTCGAAAAAACTTTATAATATTCATTTTTCTATGCTACCTAAATATAAAGGCATGTATACGTCGGCATTACCAATATTGAATGGTGAGGGCAAATCAGGAGTAACTTTACATAAAATTGAAAATGGAATAGATACCGGAGATATTATTGATCAAATTGAATTTGAAATTAGCTTTTTAGATACAGCTAAAGACCTCTATCTAAAATATCTAGAGTTTTCTTTTGGATTATTAGTTGCAAATTTTGAGAAACTGCTAGGTGGTAGTTTTGCCGTTTTGAGGCAGAAAAGTTTGGGTTCAAGTTATTTTTCAAAAAAATCAATTAATTATTCTGATTTAAAGATTAATTTTAATAAAACTGCATTTGAAGTGTACAATCAATTTAGAGCATTTACCTTTAGAGACTATCAAATGCCGAAGTTCGAGGAGTGGGAAATATATAAAACTGAAATTTTGGAACAGAAAAGTTTATTGAAGCCGAAGTCTTTAATCGTTGAAAATGATTCTTTTTTGGTTATTTCAACGATTGATTTTGATTTGAAACTATACAAAGATTTCTATTCTAGGTTCTGGAGTTACTGCGAAAATGGCAATTTTGATTTATTGAAAGAAGTTTCTTCCAAAGTTGAGAATTTGGATTTGAAAAATAAAAACGGATGGACTGGTCTAATAATAGCGACCTACAATGGGCATCTTAATATTGTAAAGTTTCTTCTAAATCAGAAGGCCGATATATTAGTGACTAATTACAAAGGTACTACATTGTTGATGTATGCATTAACCAATTACGAAAGAACTAGGGATTCAGCAATTTTTAGATACCTAATTGAGAGTGGTGCAGATATTCACGGAATTGATGAATATGGGAAAAGTTTAAAAGATTATTTAGTTCTGAAAAAATGTGAGGAGCTTTTTTTTTTATTATATAGATATAAATAGATTTGATTGTTATTTATCTAGTTTTGACGAAAAAATGTTGGTAAAAGAGAAAGAGTCTCAAATGCGCCGCTTGTTTTTCAAAAAAATAAGTCTTTGTTCTTGGTGAATGACTACGACAAGCTTGTCCACTTGTTTAGGATGGGCAAAGACACAAATACTAGTGTCATTGGTGGGCCTAACTTCAGAATTTACCCAGAGTTTGTATAAAAATCAAACAACTTTTTATGAATAATCGTCCTCAAAAAGTTCAAATAAAGAGAAAAATCTCCACTAATCCAACTAAACAATAGAAAAGTTCATAGATAGAAATTTCTATGATTATTCAAAAACGAAAAGGACTAACTTAAACACGACGACTGGGGAGCAAGCCCATCGTCAACATTTAACCCGTGAGAAAATGGGTCATGGATAACTATTGCTTTTTGATGCTTGCATTTTTGCAGGAAATAAATATTATAGAACGCTTTTAAAAACAATTTGCAAACCGTTTAGAAGAGGGAAATGTTTCAAAATTCGAGGTATTTGCGCAACCAGTCAATGCAATGACAGCCAGTGCAATTAAGTTTGATTTTTTATATGTAAGTGAATGAAATCAGTAATCTAATTACCAATATTGAAAAAGGATGCGAAATGAAGGGTATTATTTTGGCCGGCGGAAGCGGCACGCGATTGCAGCCAAGCACGAAAGCTATTTGTAAACAGCTGCTTCCAATTTACGACAAGCCAATGATCTACTATCCTCTAAGCGTTTTGATGTTGGCCGGAATTAAAGACATCCTTCTAATAAGCACTCCAAAAGATATTCACCTTTTTAAAGATTTGCTAGGTGATGGGAATGAATGGGGAATCAATTTATCATATTGTGTTCAACCCTCCCCAGATGGATTGGCGCAAGCGTTTATTTTGGCAGAAGATTTCATAGGCAATGAACCTTCGTGTTTGGTTTTGGGTGATAATTTATTTTATGGTCAAGGTTTTGGACCTACCCTCGAGCAGTGCAGGGACCTAAAAGACGGAGCCATTGTATTTGGTTACGCGGTTAAAGATGCTTCAAGTTTTGGCGTCGTTGAATTCGACGACAAGGGTAGAGTAATTTCTATTGAAGAAAAGCCCAAGATTCCTAAGTCTAAGTACGCAGTGACCGGATTGTATTTTTATGACAATCAAGTAGTGAAAATTGCAAAATCATTAAAACCATCGGCCAGGGGAGAGCTAGAGATTACAGAACTCAACCGCGAATATTTAAAACGAGACAAGCTAAACGTAAAGCTTCTTGGTCGGGGATTCGCATGGCTGGATACGGGAACACACGATTCTCTTTTGGATGCATCGCACTTTGTTCAGACAATTGAAAAACGGCAGGGATATAAAATCGCCTGTTTAGAAGAAATTGCGTGGAGGAAAGGTTTCATCACCTATGAAAAAATGCTGACAAAGGGTGAACAGATGAAAAACTCCGACTATGGCGCTTATATAAGAAGTCTTACTCAAAATGTTTAATTGTATTAAAAACGCTAATTTAATTCTAACCGTATTTTTTTCATTGTTAGTGACGCTTATATGGATGCCATTTGGATTTCATATGGGAGGCGTTCTTGAGGAATGGGGCACATTAGGATCCTTTATTCACAATGGAGTGTTTTTTATTGCTGACTCAACGTCCCCTTTGGCGGCACATTATTTAAGACCTTTAACAATTTTCCCCCATGCCGTTGCCTTTAAGCTAGATCCTAATTCTTTCTTTTACTGGCATATAATCACAATTCTTTCGATATTTGTTAAGGGTTGGAGTTTAGCTAAGATTTCCTATCTTAGAACTAAAAATATTTTATTTGCTTTGCTGTGTGGAACTCTTTTTGTTTTATATCCCGCAGATACTATGCAGCTAAGTTTCCGATCGATACACATTAACGTGGCGATTGCGTTGGTGAGCCTGGCCCTGTTATTTTATCAACTGTCCCAAGAAAAATTGGACAAAAAAGTCAGCTGGGCGTTGTTTGCGGTCAGTATTTCTGCGCTAATATCGGCGTGTCTAATGTATGAAGCATCGCTTTTTTTAGTTCCGTTCCCATTTTTGATTTTGGTATTTTTTAATCTTAAGAACTGGAAAGAAGAGTTCTTTAACAAAAATATATTTTTGTTTCTTTGGATTTTGGCCGGCATTGGGATTGTATTAAATTTAATTTTGAATGTGAAAAAAAATGGAGCCTATCAGGGCGCCATTTTGTCAGGAAATAATACGTTATATAGTATTTTTGTTTCCATGTTTAGTAAGGTTTTTTCTATTGGCGCATTTCGAATGTATATACATAGTTGGTATGAAGCGGCTATTAAATTTGTTGATATAGGTCGAGAGTTTTCAGGTTATTTTTCATTGCTTGTGTTGATTGTATTGGTCACCGGATATTTTTGTAAAAATAGTACCACGGACGTAGATAAGAAAGAGTATTTTAAACTGGCCTTTCTAGGTTTTATAATGAGTGGCCTTGGGTATTTGCCATATATCTTTTCCAATAGTCATACGATATTGACTCAACGAACTTATTTATTTGCGGCTTTGGGTGCCGCATTGTGTGTTGGTAGTCTTATATTTTCGGTTTTTCGGTCTTCTAAAATTGCCTTGGTCGTTATTTTTGCTGTTACCTCTCTTTTAGGGATGGGAAACCAGTATCAACAATTTCAGCATTATTTAAAAATATACGACTACCAAGCGCATGTACTTTCGCAAACCGTGAAACTCATTCCAGATGTATCTAAAACCAAAAATATACTGATCCTAGATGCGACCGGAAAAATGAACGACGTTTGGATGTTGAAATCACCGCTTCTACAAGGCGCTCTTTCGTACGTATACGGTCAGGATGTCATAGTTGATGTTTGCGTGGTTCCTGAAAACAAATGGAGTTCGTTTGTCGCTAAAGCAAATACAAGTTTAGGCAGTTGCTCGGAATCTGAATCGTTCTGGTTGGTGGGCCAGGAAACTTCTGGTGCAAAAAAAATAATGAAGTCAGAAACGCATATAATTAAAATAGATATAGATGACGAAGTTTTACCCATTTTGCTTCATACGCCCCAGGTGGCGAACGAAGACCTAAAAAAGCGTTTTTCTGGTGTATTTAAGTGCGATTTCGAATCTAAATGTTCGTTTCTAAAAAGCCCAGATAAAAATACCTTTGAATATGATTTTGGTGGCTATTGGGGCATGGATGTTCCTGTTCCAGGGGTTGGTTGGCGATCCATTGAATGGAGTCCAAACTATTTTGATATTGGGTCCTTTTGTTGGAAAAATGAAACTGAGGGCGTTTTGGTTTTTGATGTGAAGGTGTTTCCGGGAAAATATCATATGAGTTTAAAAATATTTAACTGGATCAACGAGAGTGTTAAAAAAAGCCTCAAAATAAAAATAAACGACAAAGATTTAGATTATTCTTGGAATGACGATAAACTTATTTCCGCAACGATTGAGGATGGTATTCTTAAAAATCGTGGAAATAAAATAGTTTTTACGAGCTTAATGGACGAAAAAGAAGGTGTGAGTTTAGCTTTTGACTGGATTAAAGTTTTTCCTGAAGGTCTGCTACCGTGATACTTGTAAGGCATTCTTTTGAAATACATCGATTCACTTTTTCAACTTCAAATTGTGGGCAGGGTGAACAGTTAAAATTATGCCGTATTACCTTGTTGTAACGTCCGATGGGTTGGTAGCGCTCAAAGGGGCTTGCTCCAAATAGCGAAAGCATGGGTACTCCGGCCATACTACACATGTGTGCGGATCCTGAGTCTGTTGCTATTAGAAGATCTAAAAAGGAAATTTCACTTAAAAATCCAGATATATCTTTAGAGCCTTCGATTATTTTTGCATCGCCGATTAGGCTTTTTAAAATATTGGCTTCCCTGCGTTCGTTAGGGCCTCCAATTATTGAAATTTCAGCGCCAAAGCTTTCTATAACGTAGCGTGCGAATTCATACCAGCGAAAGACCGGCAGCGAGTTGTTAAAAAAACCGGCGGAAATGACAAATCCAATTTTATCTATTTTTTTCGGCCATGTTTTGATTTGATTATTATAGGTCGGAAAAAAATCGGCGGGTACATAGTCACCTGTAAGCGGCTGTATGCAATTCGCCTGCAAAACGGTTTCGTGAACGGTTAATGAGTTTTCAATAAACAAAGATTTTTGCGCGTTAACTTTCCTAAAAATTAGCTCTTCGATTTGAGGATCTCTTCTTAATGAAATGAACATCTCTGTTTCTTCGATGGCTTGAAAAACAGATTCTATTTCGTTGGGTTCATTCGTTCTTGATAGGTGCGAAAAAGTTGCGTGCTTAATTTTAACTTTAGGAAATAAATAACGAGCCAAAAAGTCTGAATTTTTGCTGATGATTAAAGTGATTTCGTGTTCCAAGGACAACAACTTGTAAATGGCCGGCGCAGATAATATCAAATCACCTAGATGGTCCGGTTTAAGAATTGATATTTTCATATTTTTTTAAAAGAAGTTCTTTTAGCTGGTGTGAGTTTAAATACGAGCTAACAATTTGATTTACTATAAATAGGCGAAAAATTAAAAAAAAGCCTCGTAAAATAAAAATGGGAAGCAATAAAATACTCAATAAAGGATTTTTTCTATATTTTGAAGGCACAGATGTTAGTTCTACACGGGCCTGTTCTTGAACAATTAATAGATACTCTAAAGAAAACGAATCCAAAGTTTTTGCTGAGTTTGCGGATCCCTTGGGGAAAACTAATCGCCCAGGTTGCATAACAACCGTCAAGATCTTTGAAGATATTTTCGCATAAATGCTCATGGTAATTATTGTAACGCTTTCTCAAGCGTTTGAATATACTTTTCGAATGAAAATTTTTGGGCATGCTGCCAACTAGTTTCCGTATATTTAAGATATTCATCTTTGGTCATTTTGCAAAGGGAGCTAAGGGCCTCAGCGATTTCAGATGTGTCTTTTGGGTCGACATATTTCATGGCAGGACCACCGACTTCGGGACATGCACTTGTGATCGATGCAAAACTTGCGATTTTCATATTCATGGCTTCTAACAATGGCACTCCAAAACCCTCCCAATGAGACGGGTACGCAAAAACCTGCGTATTTTGGTAAACGGCATGGAGCTCGGCATCGGAAAGGTAGCCATGAAAGACAATGCTCTTGTCATTTAAAAAGTCGGCCTTAACATTTTCGTAATGTGTCGTTGCGGCCCCTACGATATGCAAAGAATAACCATCTTTACCTAAATTAGATTTTTGAAAACCCTGAATTAACCCGGTTAAGTTTTTCCTAGGTTCAAAGCTGCCAACAAATAGTATCTGCTTTGAGAAAACGGGTTCTTCGTGGGGCTGAAATTTTTTATTTGCGTAAATATAAAGAAGTAGATTTTTGTCTTCGTTTATTTTCAATACAGTCCTTAAATCCTCGCGAGTACTTTCGCTTATAGAATGACATTCTAAATTTAAATTCTTTATTTGTCGAAACGCCTCGTTATAGAGTTTGGCTACATTTGTGCCGTGCCATTCAGGGCGGGTAATCGGCGTCAAATCAAGAACCATAATTTTAGATTGAGTCAGGTTTCTATAGAAAAGCAAATATAAAGGATCAAAGAGAAAAATAGGGCGGTTGTCGTTGGGTAATAAAGGCACCAAAAATCTTCGAGCTAGAATAAATAGGCGTGGAGCCTTAAGCGCCCATCGCATGAGGCGGGGCAGGCCTGATCCAAAAGAACCGGAGTATTTGTATGGTTTTCCAAGAAGTAGCAATTGGTTTTTAGATTCCGGAATATTTTCGACAGTGTCTTTAATGATATTGTGAATAGCTGTCTTGTTTACAATGGCCGGTGTGATATCTAAAAAATATTTCATATAGAGTTTTTATCTAAAGACGCCTGCACTTGTTTTGCATAATCTGCCCAGCTTGGCCACTTTGCT
>CAZCHT010000050.1:0-28623 GCA_964498705.1 uncultured Bdellovibrio sp.
AGGAAATCATATACTTATTGATAAAGCAAATAATACGACCGCTTACAAAAAAGTCGCCGATGAAAAAGATTTCTATGACTTCGATAAAGTAAAAGTCATTCAAGATTCGATGACGGAGCTTATTTCTAGAAAAACATACTTCGAAAAATTAGCCTACCTTCAGTCTTTGGATAAAACTTCATTGGTTCTGCTTGTTCGCGCCTATTTTCACATTGTTGAAAATAACGTTTTGGCATCCCAACAAAAGCATTAATTGACGCATTTTATAGTCGATGCGCGTTTATTATAGAGGCGCATCAACCATTGTTCATATTCAAAATCTTAAATTGGTACACTTCATACTCGACCGGCCCGTGTTTAGTAATGATTTAGCACTAACTTACAGAACTAACGCTCGAATTAAATCGAAACGCAAAGTTTGATTTTACGACTATTCTTTATACAAATTTTCTATTTTATTGTTTTGCGTCGTCTTTTTAGAGTTCCAAATGATTACACCTATATCATTTTTCTCGAACTCGCCAAACGCCTAGTTTAAGATAAAGTCTGGGTGGTGTAAAAATGGGGACGTATAATTTCAAGACAATAGCAGCTTTAGTTAGTTTTGGCTTAATGGCGGGACTAAATGTTTCCTGCTCTAAAAGTAGCGACACTTCCGAAAATATCCAGGGCGAGACTATAACTGCGTCCCAGAGCGAGGTCGTCGTAAAATCTGCTTATAATAATAATGCCTACCCGTTAAATAAACTGGTGTGTGATCCGTTTGATCCAGATCCGGTACCGTCGGCAAAGCACGGAATCAAATCATCATTATGGTTTAGAGGTTTCAATCAACCCGTTTACCAATCTGTGATGAGCTATATAAATAACTACAAGCATTCAGATCAGAGTTTATTTTTCAACTCGGTTAACGTGCCTACACGAATGTTCTACGACGGCTTCCCTCTAGAATCCGGAGATGTAGTACGTGATGATTTGGGAACCCAGCTGATCGAATATTTTGCTATGAAATTTGAATCGCAAATTATCTTAGGCCCTAACGACAGCGAAGGCCTATATGAGTTAGCGATGCTATCGGATGACGGTACGATCTTAAAAATTAAGGATCCAGATAATGTAATCTCCGATCCCAACGCTAGTGGATGGGAAACGCATATTAATAATGATGGCGATACACCAACACGCATGAAATGTTCTTCGCGTTTAATTAACATGACGAAAGACAAAAAAATTCAAATGGAATTGTTATATTATCAAGGCCCTCGGTATCACATATCTAACATGCTGATTTGGCGCAAAGCTTCGCAAGCCGGCAAAGATGCCTACTGTAATCACTCGGGTAACACTTACTTTTTTGACCCGAATCATAACTCGGCCCCTCTTAAATGGTTGGATTTAGCGGCTCGTAGTTGGAAAGTATTATCAGCTGAAAACTATTTGCTGCCAGAAACTGCTAACTCAACTCCGGGTGATGGCGATGTTAGCTATAACCCATGCTACAACGGCACAGTTCCAGTGATTTCAAACTTTCAAGTGATCGAGCAGTTATCAAACGAAGTTTCATTTTCCTGGAAAACAGACATCAAGGCCGTTTCTATGATGATGGTTACAAACCTAGATACGGGTGAAAAATCTGTAACCCAGACGGATAACATCCTCAGAACCACACATCAGATTCTGATCACTGGTCTTAAAAATAACACGAACTACCGCTTCCAAGTGGTGGCTATTTCTGAGGATTTGGGACGAGCCATTAGTCCAGCAATCGATCTGACGACGTTCTAGTTTAGGCGCTGGCAACTCTGAAAACAAAAAAAGGTCAAACTTCGCAGTTTGACCTTTTTTTGTTTTATAATCTGAATATACGCTCGCTTGTCTTTCTACTCTTCGTCTAACTCATCGTCGCCCACGGTGCCGAGATTGTATTTTTCTATACGATAGCGCATCGAGCGGAAAGTGATGTTTAGTAGTTTAGCTGCACGTTTTTTAATGCCGTTAGCTTGGTGGATGGCTTTAATGATCAATTCTTTTTCGATTTGACCAATGATTTTGTCTAAATCAACACCGTCATCTGTTACTTCGATTTCGTTCGAAGAGGCTAGCTTACGGCCAGAGCTCGTATTTACCAATGGTGGTAAGCTTTCTGGTAATACAGTCGCACCACCCTCTAATGCAACGGTACGTTCGATCATATTCTCGAGCTCACGAACGTTACCTGGGTAGTCGTACTTTTTCAAATTTTCCATCGCTTCCGTGCTGATCGATGAAATATTTTTATGCAATTTGTCGTTATATTTTTTCAAAAAGTGATGCGCAAGAATTGGGATATCTTCTTTGCGTTCACGTAAACTTGGCGTCTTGATATGAATAACATTCAATCGGTAATACAAATCTTGTCGGAACGTTCCCTTTTGAACCATGTCTTCTAAATGTCTGTTCGTTGCCGCGATGATACGCACATCTACCTTGATGTCATCAGTAGCACCTACGCGTCGAATAACACGTTCTTGTAGCGAGCGCAGCAACTTCACTTGAATGGATAATGGCAATTCACCGACTTCATCTAGAAACAATGTTCCACCATCAGCCACTTCAAACAATCCTAGTTTGTCTGCAATTGCACCCGTGAACGAGCCCTTCTTGTGACCAAACATTTCTGATTCCATCAAATTTTCTGGAATCGCACCGCAGTTGATTGTTACAAACGGACGATCTTTCAATGGGCCATTATAGTGAATGGCTTTGGCGATCACCTCTTTACCTGTTCCCGACTCCCCTGTTACCAAGATATTCGTAGGGGCCTGAGATACGCGTTTAATCAAATCGAAAACATAATGCATCGCTGGTGAATTACCAATGATGTTTTGGAAAGAATACTCTTTACCTAATTCTTTTTTAAGACTTTTATTCTCAAACTCTAAGTTTTTAGATCGAAGTGCATTTGAAATATTGATGCGAACTTCGTCGATCTTGAATGGCTTAGTCAAATAATCATAAGCACCCATTTTCATGGCTTCAACGGCAGTCTCTGTAGTTCCAAACGCCGTAATCATCATGAAAAGTACTTCTGGAAAATCTTGTCTGACGTATTTAAGCAATTCGATACCAGTCATATTTGGCATCTGTAAATCAGAAATAATCATGTCGAACGATTTCTTCTGCAACAGTTCTTTCGCTTTTTGACCGTCTTCGGCTAAAGTAATCTCATAGCCTTCTTTACGAAGCATGATTTCGAGGAATTCTCTTATCGATTCTTCGTCATCAACAACTAAAATTTTTGCTTTCATTTGGTCAATCCCCTATAGGGATATTGTCCCTAGGAAATTTATTCTAAGCAAGGAAAATTAAACTCAAACTCAGTGCCTTGACCTACCTGACTTCGAACATGAATTGTGGCTTGATGTGATTCTAAAATTTTATGTGTAACCGCTAGACCTAGACCCGTACCTTTGCTCTTAGTCGTGAAGAACGGTTCAAAAATTCGCTTCACTGTTTGCTCACTCATACCCGAGCCCGTATCTTTAATGCGTAAACACCATTGTTGATTTACTTTTTTAAGCGTTACATCTAGCGCTGCGACTGGAGCCTTATCCATCGCCTGCAGTGCATTGATAATGATATTCAGAAAAGCTTGTTTCAGTTTGTCGCTGTAGCCTTTAATCATAGCCTTTTGCTCGATATCTACAGTCATTTTAACATCTTTCCTGAGCTGCGCATTTTGCTCTACGTTCGCTAGCACATCACGCAAAATTAAATTCAAATCGCAGGGATCGGTCGGATTTTTTGCTGGCTTTGCGTATTCAAGAAACTCAGTAATTAGATTATTTAATCTATCAATTTCTTTTAAGATAATCTTCATCAACTTGCGATCGTCTTCACCTTGGGTGGTTTGGCTTAACAACTCGACGCTACCACTGATTCCAGCTAACGGGTTTCGAATTTCATGCGCCACACCGGCAGCTAGACCACCGATAGCAGCCAGTTTCTCGCTCTGCCTTAGGTGAAATTCCATTTTCCGCATCTGGCTTAAATCTTCAATCACGAGCAGGAAAAGCCCTTCAGATTTTGAAATTGGTTTGGCTACAATTTTAAAAATAGAATCTTCTGTATCATTCTTAAAGTCGACTTCTTTAGACAATTCTTCTTGGGTCTCTAATGCCGTGATCTGCCCCCATAAATTATTTAACGGAGGGAAAAATTCGGTCAGTCGCCCATCTGTTTTAATCAACGGGAAAAGCATAATGGCTTTCGTATTCATCTGAACAATTTGAGAATTTCTATCTAATGTTAATAACGCCACTGGTGATTTTTCGATAATCAATTCGTATAAATCTTCAAGTGAACGAAGCTGCCCTTCTTTTGTTTTCAGCGCGGTCTCAGTTTGAAAAAGTTTTTCGCTTAGATAGCCAGATAAACCCGCGACGCCAAAGAATGCTAAATTGTTAATTGTTAATGTAATGAGGCTCGCAATTGTCTTAAACTCGGGCCCCAAAATCTGCACCCAACTATAGTTAAAACTAGTCACCAAAGCCAAGACTATAGCGCCTTTGCCCTTGAACAAGAAACTGCCCAAAATAATATTGATCACATGCAGTAATAGAAACAAACTGACTGATCCGCTCGAGAAGTAAACATAAAGCGAGATAAGCAGCGAATCCAGAATAAACGTCGACAACAATGCTGTAGATTCCTCAGGCATTGAATCAATTTTAAAAAACAGAATGAAGTGAGTGACCAAACCAAGACCTAAAACCAAAAACGAAGGACCAAGCAACGCCCAAGAAACAAAGGGTGATTGCCAGAAATAGAAAAACACTAAAACAATTAACGAAAATATATAGAGCAGTACACGGACAGACTCTACCTGCCATCGCAGCGCGACGGCGACCGAACGGGATAGAGTCTGAGAATTTACACTACCCGCCGACATTTCCCGCCATCGAGAAAATCGGTAAGTACATCGCGACAACTAGAACGGCAATAATACCACCCAGCACAACCATCAATAATGGTTCAATCAACGACGTCAACGCCTTAACTGCGGTTTCAACTTCATCTTCATAGAAATCGGCGATCTTATTTAACATATTATCTAAAGTACCGGATTGCTCACCGACCGCGATCATCTGCACAACCATGTCCGGGAATACCTTATCTTTTGAAAGTGGCTGCGCAAACGGTTTACCTTGCAATACTGAATCTTTACAACGAATAAGGGCCCGTTCAACAACGACGTTACCGGCAGTACGCGAAGCAATTTCAATTGCCTCAATCAAACCGACACCGGAACTCAGCAATGTCCCTAATGTACGGGTCATACGCGCCACGGCCGATTTTCTAACTAGCTCACCAAATATTGGAGCTCTAAACATAAATGACTCGAAGGAAGCTTTTCCTCCGGGAGTCGACAAATACGACTTAATAACAAATGGAGCCGCCGCAGATACCCCAAGAATGATATACCAGCATTTTATCATCAAGTTAGATAAAGACACGACCATCGTTGTTAACATAGGCGGTTCTTTACCCGCGGAACTAAAAAATTCTTGGAACTTCGGAATGATGAACACAAGAATCGCCGCAATAACAAACATTGCTACGATAACGATAACTGTTGGGTAAACCAGCGCACCCTTAACCTGAGATTTTACTTTTTCATTTTTTTCCATGTACGTAGCCAAACGACCCAAGATACTATCTAGGATACCGGCTTCTTCACCCGCATGAACCATGTTTGAATAGAATCGGTCAAATACGTTTGGCACTGCTGCCATTGAGTCTGACAGTTTCTTACCTTGCTCGATGCTCTTTTTAACTTTAAGAGCCGCATCTTTTAAAATTCCAGAACGTAAGCCTTCACCCAAAATCTTCAAGGCGTCCACAACGGGAATACCCGAGTTAATTAACGTCGCAAACTGACGTGTGAAAATCTGCAAGTCTTTTACTTTCACTTTTGAAACAAAGAAACCGTTGCCGGCCGCTTTAAGCCCGCCGCCAAGTCCTTTGCTGTTAACGCGAACAACTTCTAAATGCATTTGTCGCAGTCGAGTACGCACTTCTGTTTCATTGAAGGCTTCGAGCTCACCATTGGTCAATTGACCATTCAAATTTTTTGCCTGATATGAAAACTTCGCCATTAGATACCTACCTTCTTTAACAAAGAGTCAAGATCCTGCGGGTCTTTTGAATACTCAAAAGCCTTCTGGAGAGAAATTTTTCTTCTAATTAATAATTGTAATAAACTTTGATTAAACGTAACCACACCATTCTCGTCATCGATATTTCTTAATCTGTCTTCGAACGAATCGATGCCTTTAGAATATATTTCTTTCTTTATTTCGGGACTAAATGGAATGATTTCCCCAGCAAAAACAGTCTCGTTATTTTCACCCTCAATTTCATACTGTGAGTAACTCAAAGATAACAAATCTAACATACGCCATAACATATGTTGGGCCCGCGCATCCGAAAACAACGAAAGCACTTTGTGAAGTGAGCTAACCAAAGATTGATTGCAGAAATGCATGATTACTAAACGGCCTTCCTCTGCGCACTCTATCGCGGCTTCGACTTCAAATGATTTAGACATATTTTCAAAAATCAAAACCTCAGAATCCTTGACTAGCATGGTTCCCGAGTTAGCTAAATCGTCGATAGTTTTGTAAGACCAGTGTTTAAATGGAGACTTTACTGTATCACGCAAGAACACAGTTCCCGTTCGTTTTTCAGATTCAAACTGCTTGATAGCACTTAGGAAAAATTTTTCGATACCAGAGAAACGATTGCCATTCACCAATAGCAAACCATGGCGTCGAGCCAAATTTTCTCGCATTACTTCGGGCATCAAGAATTCTTTCACGTCCTACATATCCTTTACTGAAGAGTTTAAAACTTCCTCAAATGTCGTCACTCCACGCTTTAATTTTAAAAGTGCGCTTCGACGTAAAGTACGTAGCCCTAGCTCTCTAGCTAAGAAACGTAATTGTGCCTGATTAGCGCCTTTTAGAATTGCGTCCTTTATCTTCTCGGTCATTGGAAGTAGTTCATAAATAGCTAATCGACCTTTAATTCCCGTATTATTACAATTAGAACATCCCTTGCCTTTGTATAACTTGTATTCAGCTACTTCATTAGGAGGAACACCGATGTTTATAAGGTTTTGGACCGGCATTTCAATCGGAACTTTACAGTTTTCGCATATCTTTCCGACAAGACGTTGGGCTACTATTAAATTGATGGTAGAAGTTATGACGTAAGGCTGGATTCCAATTTCGGTCAAACGAATTACTGTTGAAGGGGCGTCATTGGTATGCAAAGTCGATACGACCAAGTGACCCGTCGAGGCCGCTTTAAAAGAAATCTCGGCCGTCTCTAAATCACGAATCTCCCCCACCATGATAATATCTGGATCTTGTCGCAAGAAAGCTTTTAGCGCGGCTGTGAAATTCAAATCAATATCAGCGTTCATTTGAACCTGATTGATCCCCTCTAAGTTGAACTCCACTGGATCTTCGGCCGTTGAAATATTAACATCGGTTTGATTAAGCTCTGACAACGCAGAATAGATCGTCGTTGTTTTACCAGAACCGGTTGGACCTGTAATCAGCACTAACCCTTGCGGTAAGTTAATACATGATTTGAAAAGTTTTAAATCTTCTTCTTCAAATCCAAGTTTAGTCATATCCAATTGCAAATTCGATTTATCTAAAAGACGCAAAACGGCTTTCTCGCCCCATAATGTCGGCATCGTGCTGACACGAAAATCCATATCGGCATCACGTGTACGCACTTTCAATCGACCATCCTGAGGGCGACGGCGTTCTGCAATATCCAGTTTAGACATAATTTTAATACGTGCAGAAATAGAAGGGCCCCAATCGCGTGGTGGATTTTTAGCTTCAATCAAAATACCATCGACACGATAACGAACACGGAAAATTTTCTCGTACGGTTCAAAGTGAATATCACTGGCACGCTTTTTCATCGCTTCGTTCAAAATCGCGTTCACGAATTTCACCACCGGTGAATCTTTGTCTGTAATGTTATCGATGGTCTCGACTTTCTTTTCATCAAGAACGTCGATCTCTGCATCATCACCGTCAACGCCTTCCAAGGCTCTATCAACACTGATACCGTAGTATTTCTCAAGTGCTTGCTGAATAGCGATTGGTGACGCCACGATCGGCTGAATAACTTTCGATTTTGTGATGATCCGCAAATCTTCTCTAACTAAAATTTGGCTAGGATCAGAAAAAGCAATAACCACTGTTGAAATTTTGCCTTGATTATCAAGCATGCGTTGTACTGGAATAATATTATGCTTGTAACAGATGTCACGCGGTAACATTTCTACAACGGCCTGATCAATTTGAAACTGGGAAAGATTAATTCCCTGAATATTGTAGAATGCCTCTAAGCCCTTTTGCACTTGGGCGTCTTGAACAAAATTCAAATTTATCAAAATTTGAGTTAGTAATAAATTTCCGGCACTCTTTTTTGCTTCAATTGCTTGTTCGTACTGCTCTGGTTTAATCAAGCCTTGGCGATACAATATATCGCACGTCTTTTTATCCCAAGGTTTAATTTCGCTCATAGATTCTTATTTTAGTTAAACGCGGGGAATTTGTTACTGGTCGATAGTCTCGATTTATAAATAGTTCTGAAAAAACTCATGTTTTGTGTTTTCTAACGGTGGATGAACGGCCCGCAATGATTCATAATCATAAAAAGCAACAAGATCACGGCGCTTCAACGTCCTTAAACCAGCCTTCTCGGCCTCAAAAAGCAACGGATGGATCGGCGTTTTAGACACAAGGTCGATAACGATCCCTTTTGACGACATGAAATTAAAATAGGCTAAATCTCCCATCAACGTCGTATTTTTTTCAGCATCGACCGAATTAATCATCAAACTTGTCTGATCTTGATTTTGAGTTAAGCTGGAAAAAGGAACTGTTTTGATTTTCACACCAATAAAGTAGCGGCTTAATTCATCTACTGAAATCTCGCTGTCGTCAGGCACAAACAATATGATTGAGCGGAAACCCAAACTCACGATCACCGACACTAACCCTTCTAACGAACACGAATCGCAGACAATCCCTGCGTTTTCTTTAATTTCGACATTTCCAAAATGCGTGACGATCTTGCGACGAAGGATATCAAAATATTTCAATCGCGGTAGCCAATGTCCAGACTCGAATGTAAGAGAATCAAATGTACGGTTGAATCTGACCGCTTCTGGGGCCATCGCTAGCTGAGTCACATACTGCGTGCCGAAATCCAAATCGCAGCGAACAAGTGATTGACCTAAATTTTTACTTCGTAAATCGGTTAAATCTACGTATTCTGCCGTTTCAAACTCAACAGACACTGATTGCAGATAACGTTTGATATTTTCTAAATCAGGAACCAGACCCGTCGTTTTGAAACCTTGATTTAGAAATAATCGAATCATGGCTGGTGCTTTCGCCCAAGCGAGGCAATATCTAGTGAGATTTGTGTTTTGATTTCTTCGATTCCTGAAAATTTACGTTCCGATCGAATGAAGTTCAAAAATTCGACGGTAATCTCGTCATCGTATATTTCTGTATCGAAATCAAAAATATGAGTCTCTATCTTGACCAAATCGTCGGTCTTAAACGTCGGGGTCTTGCCTACATTTGTGATCGAATCCAACTTTGAATTTTTCCAAAGAGTGCGCGTTTGGTATACGCCAAAGTTCGGAACATACAATGACCGAGGGCAGGTCAAATTCGCAGTCGGGAACCCTATCAGACGTCCCCGTTTGTCTCCATGAACAACCAATCCGTTGATAGAATACGGACGTCCTAAAAATTTAGGAACTTCAGAAAATTTATTCTCTTCCACCAATGTTTTAATATAGGTCGAGGAAATGATTTGTCCATCGAGGTCTAATGGCTCTATCACTTCAAAATTAATTCCGGCTTTCTGACACCAGGTTTGAATAGAGAAACGATCGCCACCGCGATTTTTACCAATTTTCAAATCATGCCCAATAACAATCCGCTGAATGTTAAGTTCGCTGGTGAATTGCATTAGAAATTGTTCAAATGACATAGTTGCAACTTGTTGATCAAATTTTATTCTTAGCAAATAATCAACACCGAGCGCTTGCATTTGTTTATTTTGATCACCAGTTGAAAACAATTTTCTAAATTTTTTATTCACATCAAAATATTCGACCGGGTGCGGATCAAATGTCGCTACCAAGGATTTTTGCTCTGAATTTGTTTTAAGGCTTTTCAATAGCTTTTGATGCCCCAAGTGAACGCCGTCAAAATTACCGACGGTAAGTACGATGGGGGTTTTGCGATCCGAAATTTTATCCAAACTATCTAGAATAATCATAAAATCATTGAACTCTGAGGTTATTACGGATTATATGTAGCCAAGACATGCCTAGTCAATTCCAATTGCAAAAAGCTTTTGCCTCTGTTTCCTCGGGTTCAATCCTAAGAGTTCTAATTGTGTGGCTTATTTGCCTTGTTTCCCTGCGCATTGATAACTTAAATGACTTCGATTTCCGCTTCCAAATGCGCGGCGATCGCAGCCCCGCCAAGGATATTGTAATTATCGAGCTCACTCCGTCCGACTTAAGACATTTTAATTCAACCGAAGTCCAAGACTTGATGCTCCTTAACTCCTCATCCAGCATCAATGACCATTACTATTGGAACCCACAGCTGTGGAATGCCCTCCTTACAGAACTTTTAAAGCTGCAACCAAAGACGATCATCATTACCTTGGATCTTATCAAACAAGCACTCACTGATGGATTGAACGTCAGCTTGCTCGGCAACCCTAAAGTCACCTGGGTGTATTCAAGTGATATGGATCCATTGGGTATGGAGAAAAAACGTCTACTTGATGTTCTCGATATTCAATTTGAAAAGGATGGCGTTGTACGCCGGGTACTATCGCCCACACGAGGTGAACCAGCACGCTATATTAATTTTCAAGGCTCAGAGAATCGTTTTTTCAAAGTAACCTACAATCAGTTAATCAATAATGAATGGCCAATTGATTTTTTTAAAAATAAAATCATCGTCCTAGGTGGATTCACTAACTCTGACTATGAATATATAACCCCCATGGGATCCTACGGACGCAGTTCCTTGGTCGCGCAGTTAATCGAAAATAAATATTATTCTCAATGGATAAAATCTTGGGGCTTTTGGATGCAATCCTTCGTGATCTTGCTAGTCATAAGTTTAATTTATTTTTCTACATTGTCACTGCCTCGCAATCTGTCTATTACGGTCACGATTGTCAGCCTGTTTGCGATGGTTATTTTAAATATTTACTTTTTCGATATCCATCAATTTTGGTTTCCGATGGCCTCAACGGCACTCTGCATATTTCTGGGCTGGCTCATCGGCTATACCGTTTTAACTAGCAACATTGAAAAGAAAAACTTTCAACTTGAGCAAGCCAGTGAAACACGTGCACAACTTGAATTGATGAAATCAAATTTCATCAGCTTGATCTCGCACGATTTAAAAAATCCACTGGCCAAAATTCAGAGCGTGGTCGCTCGTAATTTGGCGTCGTCAGCAGATGGTCCAATCGTGAATGATCTAAACGCTATCCAAAAATATTCCGAAGAGTTAGATCACTATATTCGTTCCATTCTAAATATTGCCCGAGTCGAATCACAAAATATTAAACTCAACATAGTCCCTAGCGACCTGAACCAGCTGATTGACGCTAGTATTATATCGCTGCGCCCCTTAGCCCATGACAAAAATATAAAAATTGATACCGATTTGGCACCACTGTTCTTAACCGAAATGGACCCAATCTTGATCAAAGAAGCCCTTATAAATATCATAGAAAATGCTATTAAGTACTCGCCAAGTGGTACGGTCATAGCGATCAAAACGTTCGAAACTGGCCAGCACATCGTCACAGAGATCACGGACCAAGGCTACGGCATTTCTGAAGCCGAATTACAAAAAGTTGGTCAGAAGTTTTTCAGATCGACCTCGGTACCTGACAGTATTAAGGGCAGCGGATTAGGACTTTTCTTAGTGAAGTACTTTATCGAGTTACATTCGGGAAAAATGGAAGTAGTTTCAATTTTGAACCAAGGCACGACGGTCAGAATAAAATTACCTAACGGCTAATAATTCCTTTCTTCTAAGATCGCCTTTATGGTAGTTTTTGGCCCATGAATACTATTTTAAGAACCCTAGTTGTCGATGATGAGCAAGAGCTGAGAGAATCTTTAAAGCAAATTCTGCCGGCATCGTTTCCTCAAGTGACTTTTAATTTTAGCGAAGCTGTCGATGGACAAGATGCGATTGATAAAATCAAAGCTCAGCATTACGACCTTGTTTTGATGGACGTAAAAATGCCTCGCGTAGATGGTATCACGGCTCTCAAGGCCATCAAAGCTCATGACCCTCGTACATTTGTCGTAATCATGACAGCACACGGAAATTACGCAGATGCCGTTGAAGCAACCAAAGAAGGCGCTTTTGACTACTTTCAAAAGCCAGTTCAAAAAGAATCATTATTCAAAGCTATCGACGGTTGCCTCAACGCCCGCGAAATGGTTCTCGAGTTGTCGGCATCAAATCCAATTTTTGATGACGATATCGAAACAGAGTTTGTCGGCAACTCACACCAAATGCGCGAAGTGTTCCAATTGATATACAAACTCAGCAAAGTCGACACGACAGTTTTGATTCGTGGAGAGAATGGCACAGGAAAGGAACTCGTAGCCAAAGCCATCCATCACAACTCGTTTCAAAAAACGGGACAATTTATCGCAGTCAACTGCGGCGCTATTCCAGAAAATTTAATCGAGAGTGAATTCTTCGGCCACGAAAAAGGTGCGTTCACCGGCGCGACAGAAAGAAAGATCGGTAAATTTCAGGCCGCTAACAATGGTACATTGTTTTTAGACGAAATCGGCGAGTTAAAAATCGATATGCAAGTTAAACTTCTGCGCGCGATTCAAGACAAGGCATTTACACCAGTTGGTTCCGTTCGGGAAATCAAAACTAATGTTCGCATCATCGCAGCCACTAATCGCAATTTAGAAAAAATGATCCAAGAAGGCAAATTCCGTGAAGATCTGTTTTACCGCCTGAACGTGATGCCGATTTTTATGCCGCCATTACGCGAACGTCTGGATGATCTAGATAAACTGGGCGACTACTTTATTAAAAAATTTAATCGCAAACAAAATCGCAATTTCGAATCGATTGAACCAGGAACATTGGCTCTTTTAAAAAGGTACAAATGGCCAGGGAACATTCGTGAACTTGAAAACTTTGTCGAGCGCGCTTTCATTATTGAGTCGGGAAATAAAATCACAAACGCATCGCTCACAGAAAGCATGAAATCACTTCTGCCCGCGACATCGGTTATCAGCAGCGCACTTGCGAGCACCCTGCCGGTTGGTTCTGGAACTGAAGATTCTTTCAAACCGCTCGACTTTGACAATTTCAAAGAAGAAATGGAAAAAGAATTCATTGTTAAAGCTTTGAAGCAAAACAAAGGTCGCATTAATCAAACAGTAGCCAACGCGAATATTCCAAAAAATACCTTGCTTCGAAAAATGCGCAAGTATGGAATCAACGCGAAAGACGTTGCCGATTAGACAAATCTATTTTGATTTCGGTCGGGATTTACTTGATCCCGATCTTGATAACTGATCCCAAATAACCTGCGCCACCGGCCCCATCGGTTTATGTTTCAATCTCATAATATGAAGATCTAATACAAACGATTTAATATTTTCATCCCTAATAGCAACTAAAATTTCCTTTTTTAGCTCATTGGCGACTTCATGTTGCGCAAGTCTCCCCCACCCAAAGCCATTACTGATCATTTTATGTTTAAGCGAGTGATCGCTGACGTAGCACCTTTTAGTATCTGCGACAACGCCGCGACTATCTTTTGAAAGCGTATGGTTCTTATCTGCTTGCTGCTGCACGATGATCTGCGGAATTTGTTTTAATGACTTAAATGTTAAACTTGGAAGATTTTTCGAAATCTTTTTGGCCACCACCGGAATCATTTCGATTTTATCAAACGCAATACTTTCAATGGCTTCATTGTCAGCGGCCTTCACCGAAATGGCAAAATTAGCATCACCATTTAATAATGATTCAACTCCACCACTCATAATCTCTGATCGAAATGTAATTTCAGTCGGATACTTTCCTGAAATAATATCATCAAAAATATCGCAAAAGACTTCAAGTCGTACCAACGGATCTAGAATGATGTTTAGAAATGGCTCGACTTTTTTCGTACCTAATTCCAACCCGACGGCTCTTAACTCTCGAAAGGAAAATAAGCACTGTTTTGCCCAGTTGTAAAAAACCAATCCTTCCGGCGTCAGCTTAGGACGGTAATCATCGCGATTAAAAAGCTTTAGATCGAACTCCTCTTCAAGTTTCTTAATTGCCACACTCAAGCTGGGTTGAGTCTTGTGAAGGTGCTCGGAGGCGGCTTTAAAACTGCCTTTCTCTACAACCATTTCCAGAGTCTCTAATTGATCAATTGTCATACGGGCTCACCCAAACTATATAGTTTTAATCTATATAGAATATAGAAACATTATAATTTCTTGTCCAGCAGTTTTAGACGATACTTAGTTCATAAACAGGAGATAGTTATGATTGCAGTAAGAAAATCAAACGATAGAGGCTTGGCCGAACATGGATGGCTAAAATCACGTCACACATTTTCATTCGCGGAATACTATGACCCAGAATTCATGGGTTTTGGCTCTCTGCGCGTAGTTAATGAAGATCGCATCCAAGGCGGAACAGGCTTTGGAACTCATCCACACAAAGATATGGAAATCATCTCCTATGTAGTCTCGGGTGCTCTACAGCACAAAGACTCGATGGGTAATGTGGCGGTAATAAAACCCGGCGAAATACAGCGCATGAGTGCAGGAACCGGTGTTGCGCATTCTGAATACAATGACGAGAAAACGAAAGAGACGCATTTCTTTCAAATCTGGATTACCCCCGATCATCGTGGTGGCAAACCCGGATATGGTCAGAAATCATTCGAGAAAGAACTGGCTGAACAGAAATTAGTTCATGTGATTTCAAAAGATGGACGAGATGGATCGATTAGTATCAATCAAGATGCGAACATATATATCTCACGATTGAAAAAATCCGAAGCTTTAGATTATAAATTGAACGACGGTCGCAAGTTATGGATCCAGGTAGTAAAAGGCTCTGTTAAAGTTAACGATTTCGATCTAGACACCGGCGACGCTATCGCCGGTATAGACATCGGCATGGCGAAAATTGAAGCAAAGGATAATTCAGAAATGATTATTTTTGATTTGGTTTAATTAGTTTAGTCGATACAATATAAAAGAAGCGGTTCCGTAATGAAATGTCTTCACCACTGTCATGGGAACACGAGCGAGCACCTGGTCGCAATCGTTCCCATGATTACGTTCAAACCACACTTTAGTTTTTGAGCAGGCAATATCTTGTAGATAGAATTCTTTTTCGTTTTCCTTTATGTGACCCGCCTGCAGTAAACTCTTTGCACTTCTAACTTTTAATCCTGGAATAAAGTTGGCAGAGTCCTCGGATTGTACATAAAGAACTTGATCACCTAAGACTTCGTTTTTAATTTGCTTCGGCAACTGAGTCATTAATATTTTCTCGTCGTCATTAATTAGCTCAACGTTTTTAAAATCAGATGAAAAACCGAATGCGATAATAATAACAAAAGTTGGCACTACCAAAGCATATTTAGGAACTGGCAAATTCCAATTCTTCTGTTCTCGAATCCATTCAAATGCCGCGTACAACGCCACAACAGTAACGAAATAGCCCCTTTCTTCCGGCAAAAGCTCAACAAAGATCAAACCTATGATCAATCCAGTATACGCCAGTCTCTCACGTGTTTTTTCGCCGGACTTACTAAACGCTTGTGCGATAGCATTTAGACCCGAGGCCGAAAGTGAAAATAAAAATGGCAGGAATATAATAAAGACTTTATCTGGCCCCATGTGTTTTAACCATCCGGAAAAATAGGCACATGAATACATGGTCAAAAACAGAAATACCGAGATGATATATTCCCGCTGAGTTCGAAATGATTTCCACCCACCAATTAGGAACAAAAACCATAAAACGGGTGAATTTAAAATTTCAAACAGGTTTACCCAGTAGTGATACACATTCGGAATTACATTTATGATCGAAAAATTCACGGTGTGTTCCTCACCTTGAGTTCCTAACTGAGTCCAATTATAAGCAGAATAAAATTCAATCGAGTTGATAATTGGCTTTATCAGCACCAGTGGAATCAGCAATGCGGGAAATGTTTTTGAAATCGCAATGGTTTCGCGACGACTCCAAAAAACGTAAATCAAAATGATAAATAGTAATCCATTTTCAATACGTAGGCTCAGCGCAATGGTGCTAATCACAGATAGACCTAAAACTTTCATCACATTCGGCTTTTTCCAAAACTCAAAACACAGCAACCAAAACAAACTGACAGCGAAAAGCGAACTGATATTCGTTTCACCGGCGCGTGACCAAACAATATGTTTCACAGAAAAAATCCAAAACAAGGCGTGCACAACCTGCACCCACGGTGCACATTTAAAATTTCTAAATACAAGGTAACTAATGCCGGCCGTGAGCGATCCCAAGAACAGATTCAGATAAATGCCCGCCATGTTCATCGCATCAAAGAAATAATTATATGAAGCTATTATCACTGACCAACCGGGAATACGCTCGGCGCCCATGGAGTATTTGCCTTGCAACATTCTTAAAGCAACTTCATTGTACCAAAATTCATCCCAAAAGAACTGATGTGAAAGAACGCCGAAATCAAAACGAACAAACGCGGCCACAAGCGTGATTGCGAAAAAAACAAAAACGGATTTCAACATACAGAAAGTAGAACTGGATTTCAAAAAACAAGCAACCGCAAAAAAAAACCAGACATACTTCGATGTCTGGCTTTTCATCTACATTCTTATTTAGAAACTATTTAGTTTCAGCTGGAACTTTTGATTGATCTACAGTCACTTCAATTTCTACGCGACGGTTTTGTTTGCGACCATCTGGCGTTGTGTTGTCAGCGATTGGATCTTTAGGACCCATACCTTGAGTTGAAATCACTGTTGTCGGCATACCCGCAGCTGTCAATTCTGCTTTCACTGCTTCAGCGCGTTTATGCGAAAGATCGTCATTCACTTTTTGCGAACCCGTGTTATCCGTGAAACCTTTTACAGTTAATACGTTTTCTGGATACTTTTTCATAATTGCAGCCATCTCCGCTAAGTTTTTCTTAGCTTCTGATTTTAACTCTGATTTACCTGTATCAAATAAAATGTCGCTTTTCATTTTAGAAACTAAACCTTGTTCAGTACGTTTTGTCTCAGCTACTTTTTCTAATTCTTTAGCTTGTTTATCCATACGTTTACCAGCGTACCCACCAATACCCGCGCCGATAGCCGCACCAATTAAGGCACCTTCGTTACGTTTACCAGTTTGATGGCCGATCACTCCGCCCAAAATCGCACCAGCCGCAGCACCAATACCTGTGCCTTTTGCCGTGTTAGGATTTTCCTTCATAGATTCGCAACCTGATAATGCCAATCCTAATGCTACTAAACTCGATAGAATAATTTTGCTCATTTTGTCTCCTTTAAATACTTTGTATTTGCTCAGATCACAATGGTATCGGGCCCTTCGTAAAAGTCAAATTTTCTGTCTAGAGCGTTAACACCGCGGCCCTAGGATTCCCTAGTTTGGGCGAAAAAGAAGTACTTTTGGACAGTCTATTTTAATAATTTTGGAATTCTGTTTAGACGTTCGACACTGAAAAAAAAACGACATGATGAATTTTTATACATACCTAGTTATTTCAACAACTTAAGCGTGAATCAAAATGATATTTTCGGCCGAAACCTGCGTCTATTTCAACAGTTACCACTCGCATTAGCTATTAGTTTTAAAACCTCTAGACTAATAGATGAGGAGGTCAAGATGACCTTAGAACAAACTATTAAATTCGCGCCTGTTTCAAACTCAAGACGAGTTCTTGCTATCTGTTTAGCTCTATCGCTTTTTAGCATCTCATGCCAAAAGTCGAACGATAGCTTTTCATTGCTGGCAGAGCAATCGACGTTCCAGCAAGGGTCATCGTTCCAAGCTCGTAAAATCGATATCTTATGGGTTATCGATAATTCTGGCAGCATGGAAACATCGCAACTAAATGTGATCTCGAATTTCAATTCGTTTATTCAAAGATTCCAAACTCTTAATTATGATTTCAATATGGCATTTATTTCTACGGATGCGTATTTAGATGCAACAGACACGGGCGGTACTTATAAAAATGCGTATTGCGTTGCCTTCAATAAAAAGTGTTCTGTTTTTCGTGATGGCCCAGGAAAAAACGCGACGGCATCTTATCACAGCGGCATCCCAATCATTTCAAAGTTAACATCGAATATCACAAACGTATTTAATTTAAATGCGGCTCAAGGTATACAAGGTTACGGCGATGAGCGTCCGTTTCAAAGTTTTAAAACAGCATTAACGAACCCAGCTAATACAGGTTTTCGCCGAGCTGATGCTTACCTTGCTGTTATCATCATCAGTGATGAAGATGACTTTTCACACAGTGCTATGACTCCTGCATTAGAATCATTGTCAGGCAGTTCCTACCTGACAGATAGTCGAATTCATTCTGTAAAAAGCTACACTGATTGGTTAGATAGTTATACTAATTCAACCGCGACCATCAGAAACTATTCCGTGAACTCAATTACGATTTTAGATCAAGCGTGCTTAGACGATTTGAACACAACATTTGCTCGTCGATTGGGCACTCGCCTAGGACAAATGGCGGATCAAACTGGCGGAACGAAAGCGTCATTATGCGGAAACTTCGCCCAGTCTTTAAGTCTAATTTCAGATTCAGTTTTGGCTTTAACGTCTTCGTTTAAATTAGATCGCGAGCCACTTCCTGAAACCATCCGAGTTGTTGTTAACGGCGTGGCCGTTCAACAAGACTCTAGCAATGGTTGGACATACGAGGCGTCGAATTGGACAGTGAACTTTCACGGTTCAGCAATTCCAGCCGCCGATTCATCAATCAATATTAATTTTGACCCAGTCACAGTCAAATAAGAATAAGAGTTAGAGAAAAAGCAGTCACTAAAAAGAAAGAGGAGTTTTCTTAAAATGAGTCAACAAGCCCATGCTCTAAAAAAACAAGAATCAAAGTGGTACATTCTAAGGGGCGAAAATAAATACGGCCCCTTCGAAGTTTCTACGATGATTAATATGATTCAAAAAGGTGAACTATTTGACTACAACTATGTATGGTCTCCGCATCTTGAAGGATGGCAGCCATTAGGAGAAGTTGAAGAATTCTCAAAAGATCGACTTTCATTAATTATTAAAACTCACGATCCTTTAAGTCACGCTTTCAGCCGCCGTGGCGCTGATCGTGCTGAAGTTATCATTCCTATTTCCGGGCATAATGACGAATTTTTCTTCAATGGCCAAATAATTTCATTAAGTGTCAATGGAGCACTCGTTTTAATCAACAATCCATTATTGTTACCCGGGCAAAAAGTGATGTTAAACCTGTCGAAGAACAATGTTAATGTAAAATCCTTTAATGTTCTGTCTCAAATAGTCCGAAAGAATTTTAGCAGGCAACGACTAAACGTAAAGTCAGGATTGAATTACGCCATTCGATTTTTAGAATCTCCCGAGTGGGCGACAAAACAAATCGAAGATTTAGTTGAGCTTTATCATGAAGTAAATGCTACGGAAAAAGTATAGGAGTAATGAGATGGAAAATATATTTAACTTTTTAAGAGAAGCTGGTTTTTTTGGGGCCATGATCGTAATGACAGGTTTCATATCGGTCTATTTTATCTCTGAGCGTATCAAAGTTTTATACTTTGACTACGGCATGGATGTAAAAGATTTCTCTCAACGCATTCATGCACTTATCGTTTCTAAAAAATTGGATGAAGCTCTTGTGCTAAGTGCACAATTAGAGAAAAAACCAATGGCGCGCGCATTTAAAACTATTCTAGAGAAAGCCGATCGTGACGACGAAACTATTTTCCAAGCTCACGACAATGCGATGAGTGAAATCATCCCTCTTTATACCAAGAAACTTCACTATCTAAGTATGTTAGCCAACGTGGCAACAATGGTAGGTCTATTAGGTACAATCTCGGGTCTGATTACATCGTTCAAAGCGGTCTCTAAAGCCGATGCTGCTTTAAAACAACAATTGCTTTCTAGTGGTATCGCAGAATCATTGAATGCGACGTTGTTAGGTCTGGTTGTTGCGATTCCGGCGATGGTATTTTTCTCGATACTTTCTGGCAGACAAAATCAATTGATTGAACAGACAACTGAAAAATGCGGTAAGTTAACTGAAATTTTAACTTCTTCACATTTACCTCAATTGACTCGTCAGAATGTATTTCCTGATCAACTACCTCCGAATCCAAATTCTAAGGTTTCTTAATAGGTAATAGGCCGCAAGGATAAAAGGGGTACACGATGGGGATCAAGAAGTTCCGCACACATTACGAGGAATTTGAATTGGATTTAACTCCGTTACTAGCGATCATCATGAAGCTAGTACCGGTCCTTGTCATTTCGTCTTCGTTTCTTCAACTGACGCAAATCGAAACCGATTTGCCTCAAGTAGTTAAACAACAGATCGAAAATCAAAAACTAAATCCAGAGAAAATGGCTCAAATTAAGATTTTAGTCGATGACTCGAAATCACTGAGTGTAATTGTCACTAAAGGTGATGCAACAGACACCTCTAAAATTCCAGCTAATGGCGCAAACTTAAATTTAGCGGGACTGAATGCAAAATTAGTAGAGATCAAAAAGAAAAATCCTGAAGTATTCAAAATTGAACTCGCACCTAACGATGCCATGTCCTATAGCGAAGTCGTTACTATTTTGGATGGATCTAGAAAATCCAGCACGAATGACGAATTTACATTTGTAGACCCTAAAACGGGAAAAGAAGTCAAAACAGATTTCCTTTTTCCAGAAGTCGTTTTTAACAACATTTTTCAATAGGTCGTTATGTCTAGAAGAAAAAGATACTCTCCAGAGATTAACAAAAAAACAGGTGTCATGGTCAATGTGACATCCTTAACCGATATGTTCACAGTTATCCTGGTGTTCTTGTTGCAAACGTACAACACATCGGAAGTTCAAATTGAAGCTCCGGCTGATTTACGTATGCCGACATCTCAATCTGAGGGTGTTTTAACACAAGGTCTTGAAGTAACTCTAAGTAAGGAATCACTGACTATCGGAAAAGAAATTTTAGCTCAAGTTAAGGGGGCTGACTTTGCCGCTAACGATAAAGATCCAAAAGATCCAAATTTTCTGCCTGCATTTTTTAAATCTCTAGAAAAAACTTCTAAAGAGACAACAGTGAAAGCAGTTAAAAATGGTCAAATACTATTAATCGCCGACCGCGAACTTCCTTATGCGGTCATCAAAAAGGTAATGTATACGGCGTCCATGGCTGGATTTCCGCAAGTTAAACTCATAACGTCGAGTCAATGATGAATAGATATGCCACTACATTTGTTACACTAGTTCTAATTTCTACGTCTTTATTCGCAGCGCCTAAAGGCGATGACCGGGGCCTCCTACCCGAGCTCAACACACAAAAAAGCACAGAAAAAGAAAGCGACTCTCAGGCCTTAAAATCTGAAGTCCTTATTTCTAAAACTGAAAACAAAGCCATCGAAGCTTTGCAAAATATTTTGAAAAAGAAAAAGGGTTCACCACAAGAAGCTGACTTTTTGAATCGCTTGGCTGAACTATACATGCGCAAATCAAAGTCAGGTCGATTTTTCGATTTACAACGAAGTGCCAATCAAAAAACTTTGAGTTCATTTCCTGTTGCCGAAGCCAAAGGTGCTGATTGGTTGCAAAAAGCCATTAAAACATACAATATTATTCTGACCCAGTTTCCTAAATTTGCCGAAACAGATAGCGTGTTATTTAACTCTGCTTTTGCATATCAACAATTAAATCAAAAGAAAAACTCAGAGGGCAATTATAAAACCTTAATTGAACGCTTCCCAAACTCGACTATTTTACCGGACGCACTACTCGCATTGGGGGAATTGCTATATGATCAAGGTCGGTTTTCTGACGCCAAGTCGTACTTCGAAAAAATCGAAAAATACCCTGAATCGCGCGTGTATGTATATGGATTGTATAAACTAGGATGGGCTAACTACAACTTAAAAAATTCAGCCGAAGCCATCAAGAAGTTAAAAATGGTTGTTGAAAAAAATCCTCCTGAAATCGAAGGTACAAACAAAAAAGGCTACTATTTACGTAAAGAAGCCATTCGTGACCTTGTGCTATTTATTGGTGAAGTTTACCAAGCCGAAGATCTCTACGACTTTTTTAAAGCAATCGTAACAACGGATGAATTAGGTCCAGCCTTATTTGATATGGCTAAGTTGTATGATTCCTACTCGCGATTAAAAGATATTCATATATTTTTGAATGAATTCATTAAGAAAGAACCAGACAACGTTTTCGTCGTTAAATCACATATCTTAATGGCGGAAACATACGAAACCATCAAAAAACGCGAGCAAGTAATTTCTGAACTTACTTACGCAGGAGAAGACTGTGCCGTCGGTTCACGCTGGAGAAAAGAACAAACCGTCGAAGCCGTGGCTGAAATCTGCCAATCTGAGTTTAAACGGGCTAGCCTTGATCTCGCCAAACGTTGGTGGGAAATCTGGCAAAAAAATAAAAGTCATAAAGAGTTTTCTTTATTAACAGAAACTATTTTAAAACTGATCATCAAAAATGAAGATGTTACCGCACCAGATTTAAAAACGCGCACAATTTTGGCTGAATTGCAGTTTCAAATCGAAAAATACGATGAAGCTTCAGATAACTACTATTTTGTTGCATCAACTTCAAAAGATAAAAAAGAAATTCACGACACTTTATACGCCAGTTTATATTCAATTGAAAAACAACTTGAAGCAAAGCCGACGGATAAAAAGAAGGACGAACGTAAACAACGCTCGATCGAATACTATACGAAATTTCCAGAAGGTGAACACTTCTATCCTGTCGGTTTAAAAGTGGCCGTTACTTACTACGTAGAGAAAAACTACGAAGACGCACTTAAAGTTCTAACTGTTACAGAAAAATCTAAAAATGATCTGGTTGTTAGATCCAAATCTCAAGATTTGATCCTAGATATCTACAATATTCAAAAACGTTACACAGAACTTAAGAGTTTGTCGCAAACCTATCTGAAGGAATCAAAAGACGTTACGCGATCTAAATCACTTCAAAAAATCTATGAAGAATCTCACTTTTCAGAGATTCAAGTTAAAAATGCTCAGCTCAAACCTCTTGAACAAACACAAAATTTGATAAGCTATTTTGATCTTCATAAAGGATCGGACTTAGGTCAGCGCGCCCTACTCGACGCTTTAAAAATCTATTTAGAGAACAAAAGTTTGAATAAGTTCACTCAGGCCGCTGAAGATTTATTAAAACTGTATCCAAACTACGATAAAAAAACAAATCTGATAAAAGACTTAATTAATTCGTACACGGACCTTACGAACCTGAAAAAAGCAGGAGAATGGTCACTAAAACTAGCTTCGATGGAAAAAGAGAAAGAAAAAAAGCAGGTTTACACTGAAAACGCAGCCGATTTATATTTGCTTGAAGGAAATAATAAAGACGCTCGTGTTATATACCAACAATTGTTAACAGATTCGGCAAAAGACAAACGCATCCAACTGTTTGCGAAAATCAAAGCTACCCTTGATAGTTCAAAAGACCAAAAAGAAATCCAAAAAATAAACGGGATCATCTTAGACCTGAATATCGAGCCGTTTGCTACCGAAGTTTTAACTGAAAAGGCCGTTACTTTGTTCAACGATAAAAACTACAAAGACGCGTTTGAATTAACGATGAAGATTCTTAAACGCGATTCCCCTACCGAATCCCGTGCGAAGGCTCGTTTTATCCAAGGCCAAATTCTAGAACAGGAGTTCACTTCGCAAAGCATGAAGACTTCCAAAGAAGATCGCTTAGCTTTGATAATCCAGCTTAAAACCGAACGACTAGAAAAAGCACAAACGGCCTACTTGAGTGTTACAAAAATGACTTCTGCACCTGATTTAGTTCGCAGCAGCTTTGAAGCTATTGATCGTTGTTATGCCCACTACATAGATTCTCTAGCGACGATGCCTCTGCCAGAGAGTCTTTCGGCTAAAGACCAAGCCGAACTTCGAAGTGAAATTAAAAAGGTTCTTGGACCAATTGAAGAAAAACGTAAAGATAATCTAGCGGCTATTGGAGAAAAAGATCCAAATAAAAACAGAAAAACGGCAAACGTAGACGCTTGGTTAGAAACAACACCAGAAACAAGCGCCCGTCTGGAGTTAGGAAACAGATACGAACTGTTTTTGACTCTCGCAGTTCCCAAAACAAAGTCCGGAAATATTAAGTTGTTTTCAAACAAAGACGTTTCGGACTGCCGCAAAGATTCTAAAAATATCGATTTAGCGCAGGTCTATAGCTGCGGCGAAAAATTCCAAATCGATCTAGCCGAAACGTTTGCGGCACAAATGTCGGATAAAGAAAACAACCTAGAACAGGTTCAATGGGCGAATGGCTATGTCGCCTTTAAGAAAGGTCAGTTCCTAAAAGCTCAGTGGATTTTTGAAAAATTGTTAAAGGAAACCCAGAATAATATTGGCTTGATCCAGTACAATATCAGTTTGTTAAAGCAAAAAAACAAACCCGATGCGACAATGGATATCAATGTTGAAGCTCTTGCTAACTTAAATGATATCGACTCCTATATGGGATTGTACTCTCGCTTTCTGATGTCATATAAGAACAAAGACTACAAGACTGTCGACGGCATTCAGTATGACTTAATGAAGCAACGTGAGTACACTGAAAATGCAGGCCTACGTGAATACGTGATTCCATTTATCGCGGAAAGCCTGTCTCAAGTTGAGAATACGGAAAAGGCAATTAAAGTGCTTGATTCGTTACCTGCAGCACAGTGGAAGAATCCCGAGTATCTGTATTTTTCGAAAGCACGCATTTATGAAGTGTTTAAGAATTCTACAGAACGCGCCATATATTTTTATGATTTAGCTAATAAAGAGACTAGACTGGCCGATAAGAAATCGTGGCTAGTAAAGAAGTTAGACTTCTTAAAGACCAAAAAGCAGTAAATTTAAATTGATCCAGCAGTCTAATACGGTATGTAAGCGGCGGAATAAATTGTTTAAGGAAGGACTTAGTATGCGAGCTTATTTACTATTTTGTTTGATGTTGGTATTGTCTATACCCTCATTATCCCAATCAAAAAAGAAAGTCGTACGAAAAGTTCAAGAAGTTAACTTTTCCGAGATGAGCATTAAAGGAACAATCAGAAATCCAGACGGCGCGTTCCTAGTGCAGAAAAAAGGTATCAAATTTATGCCGTTAGTGGACGTCCAAAAGAATATGGACAAAAAAATCAGGGAAGCTAGTTTTTACGTGAGATAAAAAAATGATGAAGCAACTATTTATTGAACAACATACTACTACTGGCGAGAGAAAAGTCTGGAAACTTTCAGGCGATAAATCTCAATACACATTCGGCACATCTCGAACTGCTGACATCGTTTCTATCGATAATTCGTTAGAATCATGGGAAGGCATTTTTGAATTCCGAGACGGCAACTGGTGTTACGTTTCTATGAATTCAACATCTCACACGGTAGAAAGTGGTCCTTTAACGTCTGTAGACTCAGAAACATCTGAAGTAAAATTTAAACTATCAAAATTACTATTGAGCGAAGTAACCAAATCTATTGAACTTAACAAGTTTCAAATAGCTCCGCCGACAGCTTCTAAAAATGTTAAGAAATTCCAAATTTTTCAAGTTTGCTTTGGCGATGATGTTGTAGAAACGCAAATCATTCCATTCAACAAAAAATACACATCACGCACCTTATCTACAGCCGTTAAAATTGAGCCCATCCCATCATCGTCGTGGAATGTCTCTAAGCACGGCGAATTTACATTAAAACAAAAATCTATCGAAGTTGAAAAACCAACTCATTTGTTTTTCTTACGAATGGAAGATTTTATTGAGCGCGATTCTAAGATCGGCATTGGCGCGCTGGTTACGTTCTGCTTGGTTTTTGCACTGACATTCTCTTTGATTCCAAGAACAGAACGCTATATTCCAGTTTCTAAAAAGGCAATAGCTAAAGTCATTATTACTGAACCCGTTCAGCCAATGAAAAAAGAGAAAACCAAAGTCGCAGTTAAAGATGAAACTCAAAAGTTAACCGCACCAGCTGAAGTTCCTAAAGTGGAATCTGGTGGCGACAACCAACCAGCGAAAACAAAAGTGGCCGGGATGTTGAAAAATTTAAATTCAGGAAAAATCTCATCTTTACTGTCTAAGGTTTCAAGCCAAGGGGCCAGATCTAAAACAGTTATTTTATCTGACGGCATAGCTGCTGGAAGTGGCCCTTCTGGGCGAGCTCTCGCAGCCTTAGGAAAAATAGAAAAGTCAGGTGATGACTGGAGTCAAGATAGCGGATCACGTGGATTAAAAATCTCTACGAACGGTATCGGCGGCGGCAAGAATGTCAGTAACTTTGCAGCCCTTTCTGGCGGTAAAGTTGGTAAAGGTGGCGTAGGTCTGATTGAAGACGAATCGGAAGTTGTTGGTGGTTTAGACCGCGAAGAGATCGCAAATTACATCCGCACACAATTGGGACAAATTCTATACTGTTACGAACGTCAACTATCTGCGAATAAAGAATTATTTGGTAAAGTCTCTGTGAAATTCACCATTAGTGGTAGTGGAAAGGTCGAAACTCAGACCGTGAGCGATACCACTTTGAAGAATACTACAGTCGAAGGATGTATGCTGAATAAAATTGCGAGCTGGAAATTTCCGGCGCCGCGTGGCGGAACAAAGGTCATAGTGACCTATCCGTTTCTATTTAAGAGCACTAATTAGAAAGCACAATCACAGGAGGATATGTGGCATACCATCAACCGACATCAGTAGCATTGCTTTGCCTTGCGCTCGTTTTCTCATTTTCGACCACAGCCTTAGCCCAACAAACAGCTAAGCCGGCCGAAGAACCAAAGAAAATCGAAAATGTGGATTCCGACAAATTGGACATCCAAAAATTAGAACAAAAATACTGGTCTGCCAAAGACGATGATTTCAGCGTTATTCAAAACCGCGCCTTCCAAAAAGAAAAGCGGGCATTCTTATCGTTGAACTACGGTATTCCGTTCAATGACCCAAACTCTGTCGGCAACTTAACCGGTTTAAATGCGGGTTACTTCTTTAACGAACGCTTTGGTTTAGAGTTCAACTACGTAAATGCTAATTTTGGTTTCAACGATACTGTTGACTACTTCAAGAAACGCTATGGAGTCCTGCCCGATCACAATACCTTCAAATCAGCACAAACATTGATGGCATACTGGGTACCTATCTATGCTAAAATGAGTTTGCTAGATAAGAAAATTATCTACTTTGATATGGGATTTGGATTGGGGCTTGGTAACACTACATTTGAGCAAAACTCATGTACCGTGCTAGAGAACTGTAAGTCTGGAACGGGCTTAGAAGGCATTACTAAATCGTCTAAATCAGCTTCGCACTATTCATTTTCAATCATGCAGCAATTCTTCTTAACGGAACATTGGGCGATCCGCATTGATTTAATTAATCGATATACAAACGAAGCACGCGTGAATTCTACGAATGGCCAAGATATTGGATCTAAAATGATCAATGATACTGCCTTTCAATTTGGCGTTACATTTTGGAAATAGAGGGAACTATGTTTAAAACAAAAATCAAATTAACGGTTTTTTTAGCATTACTCGTTCCTTTTCTGGCGCAAGCTCAGTTAGAAGTAACGACGAAGGGTTCTGCCCCTTCACGTAAACTTAAAATTAAGAAATCAAAAGTTCCGTCTTTTGATTTCAAGCCTGGCCAAGAAATTCCACGTTTGGATATCGGGACAGAGAATGAATTGGTATACAAAGAAACACAATTGAATTTGCCACAGTCGCAACTTCAGAATGAAAAAATTCGTAAGCCTAATATTTTAAAGATGGTCGAGCTAGATAAAAAAGCGATGGCTATTCCGGCGTTAAATTCTGTGAAGACTATCTCTTCGCAAAAAACGATCGCGGCCGTACCGTCTTTAGATCCATTAAAAGATACCTATTCACCTACGTTTTTAGAGCCTAACGTAGCTTTGAAAGATATAACTCTTTTCAAACCTCAGGAATTTAAACTTTTAGAAGGCCAAATCTATTTTGAAAATGTGAAAAACTACGAAATGGCTCTCGCTCATTTTGGTGACCTATTGAAAGATAAAGAATTCGGTTTGGAAGCCTACTATCACTACGGACTGACCAGCAAAGAATTGAAACTCTACTCAGAGTTTAAGAATGCTTTAGTTAAAGTGTCTTCGCAGTCTAAAAACAAAGATTTAAAACTTTGGGCGACAGAAGAACTAGTAAAGGGAGT
>CAZCHT010000051.1:0-28491 GCA_964498705.1 uncultured Bdellovibrio sp.
CTTGCATTTTTTTCTTGTTATCCGCATCGCTGAGGATGTCTTTTAGGAATGCATTTGTCTTGCTGACAGCTAGCATGATTTTATTTGCGTCTTCTTTTACAAAGATCAAATTTTCTAGTTTTGCGCCAAACAAAGGGTCAGATCCACGAACGCGATCGATAAAGGCAATCCAGCGATCTTCTGGAGTCTTGCCGGTCACAAAACCCGTTTGCTGTACTCGAGCTTGCGGGGCTGCAGGTGCTGGCATCGCCGCCGCTGGTTTTTGATTCGCCGTTGCTTGAACCGTCGCCGAGTTATTCATGGCCATCGATTTGTGCGGCTGAGGCGCCGACTGAGCCGGTGCCTGGTGAGCACGAGGCGACTGTTGCGCCATATGCGTAGTTCCCGGCTGTGATAAATTCGCTAACAAAGTTTGCAAATCATCAATTCGTGGTGAGGTCGCCAGGCGTAATAATAAAACCTCGAGCACGATATAAGAATCTTGGGACTTTGATAAATCTTGAATGGCTTTTAACAATAAATCAAACAGGTGATGAATGTCTTCCGTTGATGATTTCTGAGTGTAGGTAGCTAGTTCTTGAAATTCGCTTTCTGGGATTTCAACAATCGATAACGCCTCAACGCCGGCTGTTTTAACAACCAGCAAGTGACGGGCTAGTTCTACTAATTCCGTCATAAAGAGTTCAGGGTCAGTCGCTGTTAAGCGCATTTTTTTAAGAAGGTCGACCAACTGAGCCGAATTGCGATCAAGGATCGCGGCCAAAGTTTCAAATAATAAATTGCGATCCGTTAGACCCAAGATTTCCTGAGTTTTAGCTTTTGTTAATGGACCGTTTGAAAAACTGATCACTTGATCCAGCAAGCTTTGGCTATCACGCATAGATCCGTCGCCTTGTTTAGCAATTAACCAAAGAGCTTCTTTTTCAAATTCAATTTTTTCAGATGTGCAAATGTGCGCTAGCTGATCAGAAACTTCTTTTAAGCTAATGCGACGAAAATCAAAACGCTGACAACGTGACAAGATCGTTTGTGGGATCTTGTGAACTTCGGTTGTCGCCATGATAAAAATAATATGATCCGGTGGTTCTTCTAAAGTTTTTAGTAAAGCGTTGAACGCAGAACCAGATAACATGTGAACTTCATCTATGATGAAAATTTTAAATTTACCGCTAGATGGCATATAGCCAACGGTTTCACGAAGTTCACGAATAGAATCTACACCGTTGTTTGAAGCTCCATCGATTTCGATAACGTCCACAGAACGTGATTCAGCGATTTCAACACAGCTATCACATACACCGCAGGGAACCAGTGCGCCGTTAGCATCAGAAACAGAATTGGGACAACGAAGAGCTTTAGCTAGGATACGAGCCGATGACGTTTTTCCAGTACCACGTGGGCCTGTGAATAAAATAGCGTGCGGGATACGATTATTTTTTAGAGCATTGTTCAGAGTTTGCGTGATGTGTTTCTGTCCAACAATTTCTTGGAAAGACTGAGGACGATATTTTCTGGCAATAACTTGATAACTCATCTTTACACGTCTCTAGTTGAAAACTTCTTTATGGAAAAATAAAAATGCCGAGCACCCCATATCACATGGTTCGACGAGTACCGTTGCTTCCTTCCGGACCTAGCGGGATTCGTCATCAAAGCCATTGTATGGGACCCGGCACTTCTGGTCTAACTTAGATTCCGTAGGCATTCATCTTATAACGCTTGGCAGCTACGGTGCGGCAAGAAAGGTTTTTACAACCTGACGGCGCTCTAATAGCGAGTGGCCTTCCTTAGGCAAGGATGATTCATTTCCGACGTAAATATTTTTTAGTGCGCCAACCCCTAGGGAGCTATCTATGACACCAATAATGTGTCCATCGGCAGTGGCGGCGGGACCTCCCGAGTTTCCTGAAAGGGAATCCGCCACGGCTCCAGCGATCATTTATTTTAAAGTGCAATTCTGCAAAGTTTCTTTTTTATTTAGAGAAATATTAAGCGGTTTAGAAATCACGACGCTATTTCCAGAAATCATACCGGCAGCCGCTGTGATTTCTAGTGACGCAGAAAATGTGCCCGAGCTGGATTTGGGGGCGACAAAACTTGTCGATAACACGATATCAGTTGTGAAATCATTAAATACGGACGATGCGATTTGTATAGAATTCATAATTTTTTTCCCAGCACTAGCAGCGCCACCCGATATAAAGCCAGTATTAACAAGAAAGCCGGTTGCAGCCGCACATATTTTAGGAGTAATATCTTTGTTGCTAAAATCAGTGCCGACGGGAGCTTGGCATACCATCGCTATAGCATCACTTATCAACACGACACGCTCGTTTTTTGCATCGATTTGCGATTTGCAAACTAGCTTGGCCCCGAAGCTTGATAAAGTGGTCATAAACACAGTTGCGGCTAAAATTTGTTTCATCATAAAAATTCCTTTACAAAAAGTTAATTAGATTACGTCCTAGGCATTGCGAATCGAGTGCCTAGCAGAGAATAGGCTCAGTCAATTTTGGAGGCCATGACGTGTTCAAAATATTTACAGATGATGCCCAGAAAAAGTCATTCGGGGGAGCGAACTAGAACACGGATTAGGAAGGCGGGGAACGGGCATTGCTAAATTATTTACTATGCAGAAACGCCCAAGGCCGTGGCCATTCACTCTGTTTATTTTTTTAGGACTTTGTTTAAGTCCATTATTTACCAGTGCCAAAGATATTGGTTTTAGGTGCCGTTCTGTTTATGCCAATCCGTCATCGACCCCACAAACAGTCTATTCTGGTGTTTTAGTTGAGTTGAAAGATGGAAAACAGTCGTTAGTGTACGTTCCAAACGCTTGGGGACCGGGACACGAAACGGCCCTTAGAAATATTATCATGAACTATGACGAGACAAACCCAGTGATTAAAGTGTTATGGATGGGCGAACTTTCACTACGTGAACGGGCGGGCGTCAAACCCCAGCTGGTAGCGGTTAACGACATTAGTGGAACCTACTTCAAATCACTGACAGACCAATCGATGGACGAAATCCCATACTTTAATGATGTTAAGGCTATGCAGAACTACGTTAGACAAAATAATTTATGGGATGTGGCTCAGACAAAGTATGTTCCGTTTAAAGATAATCAGTCTCATTTGGATTGGACGTCTGAATATTTAAAACGGGAATTACGGCTTTCAAACACGGCTCATGATATTGGTGGTGTGTTTAGCCGAGTTATTTCCAGCGGCGAAATGATGGAAGTCGATAAAAGCAACTTCGACAAATTTTTACCAATACTTAGAAATGAATTACAAAAGTACCGTTCGATGTTGGACGTTTTGGCTTATGAAAATGTTTTTGATAAGGAAATGATCCATCAGATTTTGGCTCTGTCGGGTTCGGTGATGAGTGGGGATTTTACACCTGGTCAGTTGACAGAATTCAATTTACTTAATCGCCAACTGCTTGATAGCTGGCGACAGTATTCGAATTTTTTAGAGAGCAAAATTAAAATCCTCTAACATTTAGCTGGCACATTTAGCTTTAAAACTTTATTTCGCGAATATAGTGGCAAGTGTAGCCGCCGGGATTCTTTTGAAGGTAGTCTTGGTGATAGGTTTCGGCGCTGTAGAATGGGCCAGCAGCGATGATCTCGGTGACAACGGGCTTTTTCCAAGCTCCGGATACATCGACCAGTTCTTTGACCTTTTTAGCAGTTTTTTCTTGTTCAGGCGATAAAAAGAAAATGGCTGATCGGTACTGGGAACCACGATCATTGCCTTGTTGATTTACTGTTGTTGGGTCATGAATTTTAAAAAAGAATTTCAAAATATTTTCGTATGATGTTTTTTGAGGATCAAACTGAATTTCGATAGATTCAGCATGACCAGATGTTCCCTTTTTAACGATCTCGTAGGTAGGATTTGGAACAACGCCGCCCGTGTAACCAACTTGGGTAGATATAACACCGGGTTGAGTGCGAATTAATTCTTCAACACCCCAAAAACAACCACCAGCAAGAAGGGCTGTTTCAGATTTCTTTGCAGTATCGTTTGTTGTCGTCATTTCTTTCTTCTTTTTTACAGGTTTAGCTTCAGCATTAACATTGAAGGAAAACCAGGTGAAGAAAAAAATAGAAAGGAAAAGAAACTTTGTCATTTACGGTATCGCCTAACTAGGGAGTTTTTTGATTTTTCTTAGCTGCCTTGTCTGTAACTCTACCTTCGACTTTACCTTCAATTTTCTTAGAAAGCTTTTCAATTCGTTCTCGAATGTTAGGTGGCAAACTAGACATAAACGAAGCGGGATCTTTAGAGTAAGAAGTTAACGATTCAAGAGCCTTTTCAGGATTGTCCTGATTCATCTCCATAAGGATAGGAAGGATATCTGCGGACAAAGAATAAAGCTCTCCAGAATCTTCGCCAGCTAGTTTGCTAACCATATCATCCACAGATTTAGCTTTAGGATCATTAGCTATGACTTGTTTTCTCTTTGCAGGATCGGAGATTGTATTCTGAGCGTCTTTCATGGCGGCTGCGTGATCGGCAGGGGATTCAGCGAATGATGAGAGGGAGATGAGTAGAGCAAATGCAAGAGCATATTTATACATAGAGGTGTCCTTGTTTTGGATACTTAATTATCGGGCTATTTTTGGAAAAAGGAAAGTGAAATGAGCTATGTATCGTAATGAGAATTACGATCGATTTTAAATATGCCACAAATGGGCAAATAAAAACTCATCAAACAGTTTAGGTGCCGTGGAACTTAAGACTCGAAAGACTGACGAGTTACTTTACCCCAATAATTATCCAGGGTAGTTTCTTCGACAAATTTACCGCTAGTGAAGTTGCTAATCACCTTACGCCAAAATCTAGTTGCTTTATCGGCGCCCTCAATTTGCCGGACCTGCCATTTTCCGGAGTACTTTTGAAATATTATTAAGGCAAATTTTTCGCCAACACTGTTATGTCTATATGAAGGAACAATATAAAATTCTGAGATGTCGTGAATGCCGTCACAAGTGCCTTTAATGCAAAATCCAACAGGAATTCCACCAATATAGAGAAGGAAAGATGGGTGATCTACATCAATTGGCGTATCTAGAGGATATATTCCGTCCGGGCCGGGGTTCTTTTTTGTAATGTAAGAAAATTCTGCTTCATATGCTTGCGCTAGGTTAAACAAAATTTTTTTATTTAGTTCTTCGACTATAACTATTTCCATTGCATACCTCCATGTAACAAATACTAAGTTTGAACCATATTCAAGCATTATAATTGAATTTAACCTACGATTTGATTTAAGTAATTATATATGAATTCGTCTGTAATTTTTTCTTTGGTTTTTGTTATGTTTGGTTTATCCCAAGTAGCTTTTTCAGTTAAAGTTAATAACGCCTCGAAACGCACTTCTGTAAGGGTATTGAATTGGTGGAACTACATGGACCAGAGGATAGTTGAGAATTTAAATACTAAAGGTTTTGATCTTGATATTTCAATTTACCATTCAAATGAAGTCGCACTGTCGCGCTTGCTTTCAAAGCGAGATGATTTTGATATTGCGATAGTTTCTAATATTAATTTAGATCTTCTTTTAAAAGAAGATATTTTCGATAAAAAGGTCTTAAAGGCTATTGTAAAAAAAAGACCTTACAATAAAATGATTTTGTCTAATTTCGAATGCGTTCCTTACATGTGGGGAACCACGATATATGCTTATGATGCGAGAACAAATCCCAACCCCCCGAAAACTTTAAAAGATCTTAAAGCGATGGAAAAAAAGGGATTTAAGGTTGGTGTTCTCGATGACGCATTTGAAATGTCCGCTAGAATTTTGGGAGATAATTTTGAGAATTGTTCAGTGAAGAATTTTGATAACTTCTTCTCGAATGTAACCACATGTGGGAAATCATTTTCTGATTCAGAACTGGGATTTACTGCAAGTGATTTTCTAACCTCTTCAGATGAGTTTTTGAAACAAGAAAAAGTTGCAGTGTATACATGGCAGGGCGGTGTATTCATGAATCTGAAAAATTCGCCATGGCTAAAATTTAGTTTATCTTCTAATTACCAAGTGATAGGTGCCGATTACGTGTGCGTGCTAAAAAAAAATAGTATGCAGAAGGATAAAGCTAAGAAAATTCAGGAGCTTGTAGATATTTTGACCAACAAAAAAAATACGGAATTAAATGTTGAAACTAGCCAATATTTTTCCCCATATAGATCTCATACAAATGGCCTCCATCCATATGTTAAGACATTCTATTCCGAGCTCATGGAAAAGCTTAAGTATAGCAAGCCAATTTTTTTGACTACTCCAAACTCCGACGTCCATAAAAAAATTAACGAATGGTGGAAAAAAGTGAGATATGAGATTAAATAGGTGGATCGAGACGATCAGCTTAAAGCGAAAATTTACGGCCATTTTTATATTGGCAGCTGTAATTCCTATTGTTGTTACGACTGCATTTATTATTAATTTCATCGAATTAGATGCGAAAGCGAGAGTCGATTCGGAAAATCGATTTCGGAACCAAGTGAAATTTAATGTGATTTTAGCACTTCGTAGTTTGGCGGCTGATACCAAACTATTTTCTCATAGTAATCCATTTTTGGATTTTCTGACGGTGCCGTCTAACCTACGAGTATACGCTGAAAATAGACTGTTTGGATTGGCTCATGAAGTTACGGGACAATCACAACTCAAACCTTCCTTTTCAGTTTTTGATTTAGAAGGCAACGAAATATTTAAATCTTCAAGAGATCGAAAACCAAATTTTTCGATTGAGAAGGCTAGGAATTTGAAGAATGGATTTATTATAAACGCTCAAGATCAAGCAATTTATTATATTAGTGAGATTAAATATGACGATCAACAATTACAGGGTCCTACCGCAAGACTAAGAGGGTACTTAGCCGCTACAGTTGATATTTCTGAATTAAAGGCAAATATTCCCGAGCTTAAAGAGATCACCAAGTTAGAGCAAGATCTTAAAGCTGAAACCATCGAATTTGAAATGCAAAAGCCGGTGGCAAACAAATTTTCAATGAGTTTTTTCATTATCCTTGCGAGTATGCTACTTGTTGTGGCGGTTCTTTCAGCAGTATTTTTCGTTAACAAAAGTATATTAATCCCTATTTCAAAAGTTACTGATTTGGTGCTTTCTCAGAGCGAGAAGACTCAACGCGGACCAGAAAATGAAATTGAATTTTTGAATCAGGCCATAAAAACTTATCAGAAAAATATAAAACGCTCACAGGATGAGTTAGTGGAACAGTCCAAATTATCTACATTAGTTTCTATTGCTTCGCAAGTTGCTCACGATATTCGATCACCACTAACTGCTTTAAATATTGTAATTGAGACTTTAAATAAGCTGCCGGAGGATAAACGAATTATTGTTAGAAGCGCCACTCAAAGAATTAATGATATAGCTAATGACTTGTTAGCTCGGGGCAAGAGTGCACAAAAGGAAAAGGTTTTTTTTAGTTCTAATAGTTTGCAAAATTCAGAAATTGAAGAGCTCTCCGTTGTTATGGTAAGTTCTTTGGTTGACTTACTTGTCAGCGAGAAGAGAATTCAATTTCGTGAAAAAATCGCAGTGTCTATAGACCTAGATTTATCTAAATCCTATGGACTTTTCGCAAGCATACTTCCAAATGAGTTTACGAGAATGCTTTCCAATTTGATAAATAACTCCGTTGAGGCACTCAATAGAGAAAATGGAAAAATTATAGTTAACCTTCGATCAAAGGGAGATTACATAATGCTTGAAGTATCGGACAACGGGGTCGGAATTCCTCCCGAGGTTTTGGATAAACTTGGGACAAAAGGATATACATATGGGAAGAATAAAGAAGAGGCAGGATCCGGCTTAGGGCTTTACCACGCTAGAACCACGGTAGAAAAATTTGGCGGGCAGCTAAATATAGAAAGTAAAAATTCTGAAACTGCGCAACTAGAGGCGAAGGAGTTTAAAATATCTACAACAATTAGGATTACTTTTCCAAAAGCTGTAGCTCCAAGTTGGTTTGTAAGTGAACTTAAAATTTCTAAAGGGACTAAAATTATCGTGCTTGATGACGATCAAAGTATTCATAGTGTGTGGCGTGGAAGAATCTCGTCATTAAGCTACGCGGGGGACGTAGAAGTAATAAGTTTTACCTCTTCAGATGGATTTAAAAATTGGGTAAGAGACAAAGCCGCCTCACTATCAAATGTAAATGTAATTTACCTAGTAGACTATGAGCTGCTTGGACAAAAACAAAGTGGTTTAGATGTCATCGATGAACTTGGCATATCGAATTTTTCCATTCTTGTAACAAGCCGCTATGATGAAGCAAATATTTTGGAAAGATGCAATAGACTAGGTATTAAAGTTGTCCCAAAAGCGATGGCGGGACTGTTGCCGATTGAAGTACTCGGGGATTTTGATCAAGTTGATGCGGTATTGATCGACGACGATGAATTGGTCGCTTCTACCTGGAAGATGTCAGCCCGTCGAAATAAAAAGAAAATTTTGAGTTTCAAATCTCCGAGCGAATTCTTTTCTGCGATAAAGATAATTCCTAAAAGTACACCGATATATATAGATTCCAATTTGGGAGAAAAACTAAAAGGAGAAGTCGTTGCGAAGGATATTTATTTCTATGGATTTGAAAATATTCATGTGACGACAGGTTATGATGCGCATGAAATTCAATTGAATCCCTACATTAAGAGCGTTTTGGGAAAATCTCCTATATGGAATTAAAGGACTGCGAAAGTAACATAACAAAAGTAACAACTTTGGGAACCTGACAGACACTATTTGCGCCTAAGTTGCTGATATTTATCTCATTAAGAGAATTTCACCGCCAAAATCTATGTATTCCTTACTGGAACCAACAGGTTAGATCGAATCAAATTGCGACTGGACCGCTTTTTGGATATTTACTAAGTCAGACACGCAATTTTCGAGGAGCTTACATGAAAGCCTTAGCAATGATTCTCACTTTGATACTAGCTCAACAAGTATTAGCAAGTAATTCATGCTTTGACACTCAAGCGGTAAAAGAATTGATCGCTGCTTCTGAAGAAATCAACGAATGTTTCGAAAAAGACGTTAACAACTGCAAAATCGATAAAATGACAGTTGAAGAACAACGCGAATTAAACAGCCAACGATTGATCCCACAAGATAGAACTCAAAATGCTTTAATGAATGATGCTACAGGAAAAGTTACAGCAGCATTTGTAAAAGGTGTTTCAGCGGGCACTGCTCAAAAAATTTCTCGCTGCCATATCATTACTTCAGCTCATCTTTTGTATAAAAAAACTGATATCGCGGTAGATTCTTTAGATTATCCATCTTTGGCAGACTCTGCGCAATTTGATATTAACTTTCATTCAGGACAAACTTGCGATTCAAGAGTATTTGAGAAAAAATCGGGAGCGCAAGTTTTCTTCAAAATGACTAATGAAGGTAAGGATTTCTCATGTGACCTTCGTGACAACAATGGAAAATGCCTTGAAAGACATTTTAACGGCAAAAGCGATTTAGTAATCTTGAAATTAAAAGATTATGATAAAACGGATAAAAACTTCTTCAAACTAAAAACGTCGCCAATGAACATTTCGGATGCAGGAGACAGAGTTAACTGTTGGGGTTACCCAGGTTACAACAACCAAATAAAATTACCTAAAGCGCTTTCAGATAAATTACTTTGGGCACAAAAAGACGCTAAAATCTTCAAAGGTAGCTATGATCGCGGCATTCTTACAAACGCAATTGCTTACCCAGGAATGTCTGGTGGCGGTTGTGTAGCATCATCAAATCCGCAAGAACTAGTTGGTGTTTTCGCAGCAAAAAATAGCTTAACTGGTCACTCAGCTGTTGAAGTAACTGCTAAAACTGCTGATGCTAAAAGCGCGAATTTCTTATCTTCTTTCCAACATTTAGCGGAAAGATATAAAAAAGCTACTAACAAAGACATCGCTGATCTTGATAAAGAATGTGACTAAGATGGATGCAGTAGTTTTAGGTGGAACTGGTTTAGTCGGAAGCCTTTTAATTCAAGAGCTATCTAAAACCGAAGAATACGAAAGAATCTTTTTAATCTCTAGAAGAAATATAGATTCTAAATCTAATAAAATTTCCACCATACTAATTAAAGACCTAAACGAGATTTACAGTTTAAAATTGAAATTAAATGAACCGGTTTTCTTTTGCTGTATTGGATCCACCATTAAAAAAGCAGGAAGCAAAGATGCTTTTAGAAAAGTAGACTATCAGGCCGTGGTTGATTTTGCCGAATTAGCGAAGCAACAAAATGTATTACAATTCTCATTGGTTTCCGCAAAAGGGTCAGATCCCAAATCGCCATTTTTCTATAACCAGACTAAAGGTGAAGCTGAGGCAGCACTTTTAAATATGAACTTAAAATCTGTTACGGTATTTAAGCCCGGCTTATTGCTTGGAGATAGAAACGAATCTAGGTTTTTTGAGTCTGCAGCAATTGCTATAGCCAAGAAGTTGGAGATTGTATTAGGCCAAGATAAGTTAAAGCCATTTGTAACCCCAGCTCAGGTATTAGCCAAGGCAATGGTAGACGATAGTTTAGTTAGAAAAAGTGGAAACAAAATAGTCGATTCCAGTGAAATTTGAAAATAAAAAATATTAGAAATCCCCAATAAGCTTAAGTATTTACCTGGTTTGTCCGAATAATTTAACGAGATGAACCATATTAGAATTGTGTTACAAATTATAATTTTATTTTTCGGATTTTCAGTGTTTGCCGAATCTGTCTGCACGCTTTTAGCAAAAGATATTGAGGCAAGAAAATACTCCTTCAAATGTAGCGGTCAACTAGTGAATGTCCAATGTGAGAACAAAAATAAAGTTCTTTGTGGAGTTACTATCAAAGACACTTTGAAAACTATGAGATTCAACCTTACGGAAGATGAATTTAAATCTTTCAATTTATTTTCTTCTGCTGAGCTTGCTAAAACGGAGTGCGAGACTAAGAAGATGCTTTGCACAACTGACGGAAACACTTGTGGTAAATACAAAACATTTTTCCAAAGTGTTGGGGAACCTCTTGTTGCACAAAACTCAAAAGGAAAGCGATGTGAACCGATAAATATAGGAGAGTCAGCGAAAAATATGAGTTCGCTTTCAGGCGGGTTGGTTTCAAGTCTTAGTTTTGATAAAAATAGTTGTAACGCAGATTCTGAGGTACCCCTACAGTCTTTAAAGAGTAAAGTTTCATTGTTTAAAAAAGTTTTTGCGCCCTCGATAATGAAGAGAGATTCATTGTTATATGGCTGTGCTAAGAGACCATCAGACAATTCTGCTGTTGAGCGAGACAAATTTGTGTCGAGTAAAACGAAGGAACTAAATGAACTAAAAAAGAGAATATTGGGTCGAATGAATTCTGCGACAGAATTAAAAACATTAGCTTGTGGTGACCGAAATGAAATATTTTATTCAAATGGTGGCTTGGATATACATAAAGTGATGTGTGCTATAGTTGAAGAATCCGCATTATCTATCGGGGATCCTGCGATAAGTTGCGGTGATTCAGTTGGTGACTATGAGGACGATGAAACTGGTAGAATTAACGGTAGAGCTGCCAGCGCAGCCCTAGCAAAAGCCGACTCCATCCCACTAGAACAAAAACCCATGCCCGAAATCATGGCCTCACAAGTCGGAAAACCAATCGGCTTAACTCCCGCTTTAGCTCAAGTCGACCAAGCAGTGCCAGGTTCAGGAACCGTTCAAGGATCAACTCCATCAGAGTCTAACATCGCCTCTGGTGCGGTTCGTGGAACATTTCCTAATACTGCCGCAATTCAAGCGGGGCAAGCATTTGCTCCCGTATACGAGAAACTCTCTAAAATGGCAAACGCCGTGACATCATCATCTTCTGGTCGTACCGGTGTTATCGGTCGCAGTAATTCTCCAAAATCTCCTAACGGCGCTTCTGGAGTCGTTACTGTTAGTCGCAAACTTCCCACTGCTAACTCTGATTCTTCAATCGATCCTAGTTCCCTTGTCGCCGCTTCGGCGGCTTCTGGTACGACGGCTGGCCTTGCCAAAAATAGTGATGCAGATCCAAAAGCAGCTAAGGCTGCTGGTATCCAGCGTTCGGTTGCAAACGACGCGGAAGTCGCTCCAATTGGTGGTCCTCGCGCTGTTAACCTTGGTGGTTCAACATCTGGTGGTTCTCGAGGTATCGCTGCCAATGTCGCCGCCGGTGCTGCCAATTCTGAAACCGTTTCTTCGGCCGCCTTAGCAAGTGTTCAAAAGAAAATTACTCAATTAAATACACCGGCAAAAGTTATTTCTTTCTTTAAAGAAGAAGCTGTGAAAATTCCAGATTTTCGATCTCTATTATATTCCGATGCCACAAGCAGCCTTTTAGCTTCTAAAGGCATTCGAGTCGTAAATCAAAGTGGCGAAGTTTCTGGTGAAAAGATGACCAAAGCAAAATATGTATTCAGTGATGATGGTACTAAATTCACTAAGTTAAATGTAGGCAAGAAAAACTAAGTTAATTTTTCCGGGGATGGGTTAGCATATTATGAAAAAGAAATCGTTTTTACTGATCATCATTGCCGTTTTCTGGGTCAGTTACATAGTTCTTTCCTTCGCGCAAACTCTGTACACAACCTCTGATCGAAAAGACAAAAATGATTTAAAACACTTACAACAAGTCGAGCACTTGTTATCTGTCGCCCAAACCCTTGTCATGACAGGTAATATCGAAGCCCTTAAAGATCATCTGGACGGCGCCGTTAAAATTGATCTTATTAACTATTATTGTATCCAAGACAAAGATAAAACTCTTTTCCAGTACTCGCCAAGCGAAGCATCTGGTTGCGAGAAAACTCATGATCGTCGAATCGCTTCCTACGGCAGTCCTCTTAAATACGAGAACCAAATAGTTAAACCAATAAAAATCGGCGATAATGTTGTTAGCGTTGGTTTTTCTACAGACTTTTGGCCCTACTTTTGGAAAACACAAAAAAACAATCTGTTCACCTTTATCAAAGACGTCGTCATCATCACCTCATTCCTTGGCCTGCTTGTCTATCTGGTCATGAAAGACTTCCTTCTGCTAGATCGCATGCTTCAAAAAGGTGCCAAGGGCGGCGACTATTCTAAAATCAAAGCTCGTTCTAGAGAAGCTCAGACTTTGATTGATACAACATCCACTTTGGATCAAATGAACTCTGCAAAATCGAGCATGATCCACCACCTGCAAAACACTGTGGGACTAGCTATCCATTCCGAAATCGACAAAGGCACGCCTCATTTGACTCAGATTCCATCGGCTGTTGTTCGTATTGATTTAAATGGTTACACGCAGATCTTTTTAGAGAAAAAAGAAGAACACATTGTTACCGTATTGAACGAATATTTTTCAGTGACTAACGATTTAATCAAACGCTTTGAGGGCGAGATTTATCAGATCATTGGTGATGAAATCATTTTCATCCTAAAAAACAAAGATCCACGGTCGGCTTTGTTCTGTGTGCGCGCCATTTTTGAATGGGCACAGGAACTGGATTTAAAAATTCAAGCTGAATACAAACATCGCTTTTTATTAAAAGCCTCGATTTCCTATGGATCGCTGCGCTTTGTTCAATTAAATAATGGCTATGCCTTTGCCGGTGTTCCTTTGATTGAATCCGTTCGCATGCTTGGTTGTGTCAGTGATAAATCTGAAAACACACTCGTCATTAAAAAAGACGGCATGGAATCGTCGATGTCCTTTATGAATAATCCCACATCTAAAATGGTGGATTTAAAAGGCTTTGAAGAAAAATCTGAAATCCTAGAAATCAAAGAATTCGTTACCTTAAAAGACTTCTTCCGCGGCAGTTTTGCTAGCGGAACCGAAGCTGAACAAAAAGAAAACATGAAGAGCCTTACTTTCTTTCGCGGTCAACAAGACATCCTGGGCGGTCTGCAGGTTCTAAACAAATCTATATTTGAACATAAATGGATCGAAGTCGCGCATATGGTCAGTCATTTGAAGGATCTTTCGCTTGGCGTACGCAGTGGACCGATCGTGGCTCAGCTGTATCAAATTCTATCCGATCACTTTCCATTGATTACAGTAAAATCTAAAGACTATCCTGTATTAAACTCGTTGGTCCTAATGGCCGATTCACTGGTGCACCCTGATCTGTGGACAAAGCCCTGGGAAGCCTTGATTAAGAACTACCTGCTGTGCTCACAGCCCCGTATCGTAGCAAATGCTACCGAGGTCCTATGTCGTTTTAATTACGATTCAAAAGAAATTCAGGCGATTTTACTAAACTGGAAAGACAACAATCGCATCTGCGCAAATTTCCTTTTAGCTGAAATGCGCAAATCGATCACCAAGGCCAATGCGAAAACATTGATGTCTTGGCTGGATTCCGATCAGTTGTTGTTTCAAGCCAGTGCTTTATATGTTCTTGAAGAAACTCTTCGCTATTATCAAATTCATGATCCGGTTGTTTTTAAAACGAACAGCTTGTTAGCCGCGTGTATTTCCGAAGCGGATTTTTTAAAGAACTCTAGTCATTCTATGATTATTTCGCGAATTGAAAAACTGCAGAAAGTTTTAGTCAGTAAAGAGTCCGGCGAGAATGCCGCCTAATTTATCAATCTGAAAATTCCAAAAAAAAAGGACACTTGATCCATCCAAATTGTGAAGATCAAGTGTCCCAAACCACCCATGGAACCCCTATGAGAACAAATCCTCTAAGAACTTGCGCCCGAGAAGGGTTCTATCAAAATATGTTTACAAAGCATATCGACTTATATTTATACAGAACTTACTGCAATTATAAGTTAAAATGTTGATTTTGCTTATGATAGAGCAAACAAAGTCTAATCTAATATCGAGTTAAATTTACATGAACTGCGCTCAAAAATGTTCCTGTATTGGTCGCTACGTCAAATACCTGGCCAACGAAATCAGCGCAATTTCAACTAGCTAGAGTATAAGCACAGCAGAACGAAAATTTTAAGGTGTGTAATTTTTAGTGGCCTAGTTAACTTTGATTTCTAACACGCCGGTTTCGGTTCCGCGAACAATTATAAATTTAAAATTATTGGCGGATTTTAGTGTTGTGTACACATTCATCGCAGCATCAGCTGAATCAATGATGTCTTCATTCAGTTGCAAAATCATATCGTCATTCTGAAATCCAAATTTAATCCAAAAACTGTCTGGCTGAATATCAGAAACTCTAAATCCTTCGATAGTTTCACCATCTTCAGATTTTTGTGGAACGGCACGTGCACTCATCATCACTTGAGTTAAGTCGGAAAACATATCATCCAATGCCGCGCGAGTGATTGTTGTGGAATTAAAAATTTTTAAATCTTTACCCGGCATAGGCGCCGATGTTTCTGCAGTAGAAACGGTAATATCTGACTGAGCTGTTTTTTCTTCATAGAATTTTTTGTAACCAAAATATCCGGCCGTACCTAGGCAGACTAGGACAGCGACAACTAAAGGGACGTCAACGAATCGTTTTCTTTGTTCCATATATCGCCCCCTTTCGTTTCAAATTACATGCTCAAGGCTTTAGCCAAATTCTTGTCGATTGCTTCTAAGAACGGCTCGGTATTTAAAAACTTATCAGCCGGAACTTTATCGCCATAAATACATACAGCTAAATCTTTTGTCATCAATCCAGATTCAACCGTCTCGATACACACACGTTCAAGCGTGTTAGCAAATTTGATTAAGTCTTGGTTGTTATCCAGTTTTCCACGATGAGCTAGCCCGCGAGTCCATGCAAAAATAGACGCAATTGGATTCGTCGAAGTTGGTTTGCCTTGTTGGTGCATACGATAGTGACGAGTCACTGTTCCGTGAGCCGCTTCCGATTCCATAGTTTTGCCATCGGGAGTGATCAGAACAGATGTCATTAAACCCAAAGATCCAAAACCTTGCGCTACAGTGTCTGACTGAACGTCGCCATCGTAGTTCTTACAAGCCCAAACGTATCCGCCTTCCCATTTCATCGCACTAGCAACCATATCGTCGATCAAGCGATGTTCGTAACTGATACCAGCAGCTTCAAACGTAGTTTTGAAATCTTTTTCATAAATTTCTTGGAAGATGTCTTTGAAACGACCATCGTATTTTTTCAAGATTGTATTTTTAGACGAGAAATACAAAGGCCATTTTTTAGTTAAAGCCATATTAAAGCATGAACGTGCAAAACCACGAATAGATTCATCCGTGTTGTACATAGCCATCGCAACGCCATCACCTTTGAAATTGAAAACTTCGTGAGATTGTTTTTCGCCGCCTTCTGGTTCAAACGTTATTGTTAATTTACCTTTGCCTTTGATCACAAGATCAGTAGCGCGGTATTGATCGCCGAATGCGTGACGACCAATAACAATTGGTTTTGTCCAGCCAGGAACTAAGCGAGGAATATTTTTCATTAAGATTGGTTCACGGAAAACTGTACCATCTAAAATATTACGGATAGTGCCGTTTGGTGATTTCCACATTTGTTTTAAATTGAATTCTTTTACACGCGCTTCATCTGGAGTGATCGTTGCGCACTTGATACCAACATTATATTTTTTAATGGCTTCGGCAGCATCAACAGTAACTTGATCGTTAGTTTTATCTCGGTATTCCATACCCAAGTCGAAATATTTAATATCAATTTCTAAATACGGAGTGATCAGTTTGTTTTTAATAAATGTCCAAATAATTCGGGTCATTTCATCGCCATCTAACTCGACGACAGGATTTGCTACTTTGATTTTTTTCATTATTACCTCTAGAGGACAAAATAGAATAAAAACACCGCCAGGCAAAGCAGATCTCTAGAAGAATTGTCCTTTGTCTAAACCGCGTCGAAGCTGAAGTGCGCGAACGCTTGGTTTCCTCGACCTTAGTGTTGTGTATTTGCAACGCTTATTGAGATTTTCGAGCGGAAAGCTAGAATAAACAGATGATTAAAAACACTTTATTTTTTATTGTTATGCTCGTTTTAGGTCACTCGGCCCTTGCCAACAAAATTACCGAGAAAAATTGGAAGACCGCCCCCGAGGTCGTCGAAGTCAGAAAAATATACGAAGCTAACCAAAAAGCTAAAAAATCTTGGAAAATGCAGAGTAAAAAATGGGGTTACTGTCAGCCCGGTGAGGATATGAGTCGTATGTTGATTGCCGACGATAAAAAAGTTCCTCGTATTTACAGTCATTCGGGTGGGTCCGAAGATTCTAGTCTGACGTTTGAAAATTACTATGATGAAAACGGCAAACTACGATTTGTTTTTATCACGGGTGGTGCGGTGAATGGCAGCAAACTGGAACATCGAATTTATTTCCGTGCAAATGGCGATCGTTTTTGGGAACTACAAAAATATGTTAAAGGCCCCGGTTACACGTTTCCAAATCCATGGCCGAAAGAAGAAATGGCATTTGATCCATCCGCTGCATTTTCTGCCAAAAATGAATGTGATTAATTATAAACGCCAGGCGATTTTTTCAAGAGCTTCGACCTCTTCCGCCCAATAAGAATAGTTACCAAATTCAGGAAATAATCTTGGAAACGATGGGTCTTCCCAGCGCTTGGCAATCCATCCTGCATACATGATAATTCGCAATCCCCGCAAAGCTTCAATCCAATCCAGTTGATGAAATGGAAACTCGCGAAACATTTGGTAGCCGGCGATAAAGGCATCTTTTTCTTCTGTCAGTGTTTCTTCGTTATAGCTAAGCAACATCCAGAAATCTTGAACGACAGGGCCGTTACAAAAATCATCGAAATCGACCAAGAAATAACTCTGTTGCATCTGCAGAATGTTGCCTTTGTGAGCATCACCATGAATGCGAATAAATTCCGACGGATCAAAACGTTCATCAATAAAATTTAAAATATCTTCAGCGGCAGGGAAGTAGCGGCTTTTCAGTTCAGGAACAACCCAGTTGTCTAGATTACTTAGCGTTTCCCAGCCACCATAGTAGCTTGAATCCATGTAAGGCCGAGTCGGCGCTTTTGATTTGGCGCCAACATTATGTACGCGTGCAAACAATTGCCCGATGCGATTTAGATCCTCGAGGCTTAATTCCTGCGGCATCCGGCCACGAAACTTGGGGAAGAACGCGACAGAGATTCCATTGGAATCAATCAGTGTTGAGTCATTTTTAAGTACAAGTGGATTTAAAGACGGTATTTCAGCTTCATTCAGTTCTTTTAAGAAATGATGTTCTTCAAAAATGGCTTCGGGGGTCCAGCGTTCCGGGCGATAGAACTTTGCAATAATATTTTCTGATCCTTCGAGTTGTATATCAAATACTCGGTTCTCGTACGAGTTTAACTGCGTAAACAATCCTGTGGGTTTAAACCCTGCATTTTCACAGGTTTTCAGGACGGATTCAGGATCAAGGTTAAAGAACGAAGAAATCATATTTTCGTTTACAATTAATTACAGACTTTGTCATGATTTATTAATATCACTAAGTTCACAGTTTTTTAGGAAGATTTAAATGGAATGGCTCGATTTTGAAAATAACCCAGTACAGATACAGCGTAAAATGCGCCGTAAGAGCCTGTCTATTTATCTATCGCCGCAAAAGCCTATTATCGTTCGCACTGGCCTGATGACTCCCAAAAAAATAATCTATGAATTTTTATTATCCAAAAAAGATTGGATTCTAAAAAACCTAGAAAAATTCAAAGAACTTGATGAAAAATTTCCGCAGCGTCGTCTGTTAGAAAAAGAAATTTTTCCGTTCTTAGGAAAAGATTTAAATTTAAAAGTCAGTATTACGCCGAATAAAAAAATATTCATATCGCGCACAGAAGAAAATATCCTGTTGCATGTTCCGATGAATCAATGGAGCGCGATCAGTCGCGGACAAGACTATTCAGAACATCACGAAGTTTTAAGACAGTTTTATAAACGCGAATCCATCACGCACCTTACAGAACGCGTGAAGGTTCTATCTGGCGACATGAACCTTTTGCCATCAAAGCTCAGCTTTCGCGAACCTAAAGGTCGTTGGGGCAGTTGTTCTTCCAGAGGTTCGATCAATCTGAATTGGCGCTTGATTTTGTTTAAGCCTGAAGTCGTTGACTACGTAATCATTCACGAGCTTTGTCATTTGCAGCACCTAAACCACTCGGGCGCTTTTTGGTCGCTTGTAGAAAAGCATTGCCCGTCCTACCAAGACAGCGAGAAAGAACTCAAGCACAACCAAATGCTGACTAAGTTTTTAGACAGATAGTCTAAAAACTAATATCCAGCTTGGACCGCTGACATTTAAAATTATATCGATAGATTTTTGAGAATAATGCCTGAATCCGATGTCTTTTGCACAGAACCATCAAGTTCATCACCAACATCTTTGCGGCAGTGGCCATCATCGGTAAGGCCGACTTCAACACCATTTTTAGCAATTTCATTCAGTTCTAATTTGCACAAAGGCTCTTTCGAGTTTTTAATTTCTTCGTCAGAAAAAGTGCTATAGAACGAACCTTTTTTAGACTCTAGGCTCAGATCAATAAAGGCTTTGCAGGACTTTTTATCAGGATTTAATTTAACGGTCTTAATCACGCGCGTGACTTGAGCTTCGCTGATGCATGCCAAAGCCGGGATGCTTGTTGCCATCATTGCGGTAATAAATAAAATCGTCTTCATATAAACCTCAATCCTTGAGTCGTTATAGTTGCGAATTTGATACCTAGCTCATACCGTTAAAAAGCCATTAAATCGATTTGGCGCAGCTGAAAATGATCCATTTCTGACAGGTGTCCTAAAAACCGACACCGCTGTGGCAATGCGCACCCAGGCTGGGCGCCCCGAAAAAAAATGGACTTTCTATAATGATAGTTTGTTTCCATCAAAATGCGAAAGTCCAGATTGCTACAACAAATTTATTTCATATATTTAATGTTAAAATTAGTGATCGATTTTGTTTTGCTAGACTCAATATCCGTAGTTGTGGCTTTGCCCATGTCCGATGGGAACAACGAGAATATAAAATCACCGGCGATTTCCACCGTCGCTTTGTCATCGATGGGTGTATCAATAACACTTAATAAATCACTCAGTCTGATACGAGTGAATGATCGACCTTGGAAGAAATCGTTATTATAGGCGTTGTATAGATCGTATTCTTTCACCACGTTGGCTTTTGTTACATTCCATTGGCCCTTTTTGATATCCAGGTGCGAATTTAAAATATAATTGAAGTTCTTTGTTTGAACTTTCGTTTTTAAAACGCCGCCATCCACATAAAACATTCGGCGTTCTACGTTACCATTTACGGTGGCATAGAAATCATAGTTCTTTCTAAAAATAATATGTGGATCTTTAATTTTAGAATACTTCTCAACAACCCAGTCGTCTGTAGGGAGGGACGATATCGCTTTTGTTGTTAGATCCATTAAATTAATTTTTCCAGCAGAGCGAATCATAACTAAATTAGGAGAACCCGGAACTGGGGCTACCCAGCTCATTTCAGTTAACGTCATTGCTGTTTTATCAGCAGGATCAAAAACTAAAGCGTTTTGAGTATTTGTATCTGCAATTGTTTTTTCAATATCCACAGCGACGATAAAATCCGTGATCGTTCCTGTCGTTGGATCTGAATTTCCACGAATAGATAATACTAATTTACCGTTACCTGCGATATCGCCGGCTTGAATCGTACCTAATGTGTCTACCACTGGGCCCGAGATAAATTGTTTTATCATTTTTCCACTAGAATCCAGTTTAAAAATAATTACTGATTGCTGATTGTCGTAAACAACTAGGTAGCCTTGTTTACCATCGTAGCTGGCGCTAATCGGAGTCCCTACGAATTTTACCGATGTATTTGTTTGCTGGCCATTTAGTTTTTGAACAGAAACATGGCGACGGCTCATATCAATAAAATAATCAGATCCGCTGTTGTAAATCAGATAGTGATCTTCTTCTGGTTGTTCGACATCAAACAATCCTAGATGCTTTGATGTCACAAGATCAAAATGATGAATCTTACGAATCGTTTTATCAAAGATAACGACTTTGTCCGAATCTTCATCCGTAGATGATTGTAATTTTGAATTCTTGCTCAGCGGAATACCAATCACATTTTCTGCTTTGTAATCTGGAACCATGCTGGCGCTACCAGGATAGCAGGCGGTAAAGGCCATCGAAGCCGCTATAGCTAAAAAAAGTTTCTGTATTGTACTATAAGCCATATGCGACTCCTAAGAAAAATGTCGGACTATTTGATGTTAAATTATAATCGAATTCAGGGAAGCTAACTTTATGATCGCTGAAATGCACACCTGTGTTGATCCAGAAGTCATGTTTCATGGGGAAATACACACTAATACGTCCAGCAAGATTTGTTGATGATGCGGACGACTGCGCATTGGAATAACCATCGGACATATCAAAATTTGCATCCAGGCGTTCTGTTAAAACTTCGAACTGAACAAAGGTATTCCAAAAGTGGCTGAACGGATCCATCGTATTAAAGATAAAATATCTATAAGTAGCGCCAACAGCCGTGATGTTTTGTTTTTGTTTGATCTTCGTCGATGTGAAGATCAATTTATCACCGCCTTGAGATTGCAAGTGCAGCGTTAAACCAAAGTTAAACAAATTCGGGAATTGATACTGATATGAAAAGCGCGATCCACGCGACATCTCGGTTTCAAAGCGAGTTCTGTTTGAATCCTGCAATGATGTCGACGGTGTCATTACACTAAACCAGTGACGCTTTGTAGAGCGTGATTGACTCAGATATTTTGTGTAATCCTGGAAAACAGTTTCATCAATCGATGTTAACGTAATACCTGCGGCCGCTGCGTTTAACAAATCACGAACGCCGTATTGATATTTAAATGGGCCAATGGGATCTTCATCATCCAGATTCTTGCCGTCAAACGTGTCCATGTGGAAAAGTTCGTGGGTCAGCAGGAACATGCGTTTTGATTGAGTCAGATCAACAAACTTCACTTGATCGATATATATAAGTTTTTTATCTTTCTGTGCAACCGCATCGACAACACGTTCGCCGATTTTGTTTTGATTCACCATCGTAGATTGAACCCATTCGAACTGCGTCGTTTGTGAAGCGCGCGCCAGTTTTTGCAATTGCATCACTACAAATCGATCGCAGTACTTTAGCTGATCTTCATTCAATTTATTGATGATCTCGCACAACGCGTGATCCGCATAGTTTTCTGGACAAACGCAGTAACGTTTTTCAGGCTGTTCCTGTTTTAACGTTTCAATGCGATCAACCGCGGCGCGCACTTGTTTTAAACTGACCGCAAGTTCAACGTCACCAGTCTGACCACCGTTACCAATAAATGTGGATGCCAGCACGGCGGAACTTGTAAACAGCATCGTTAATAAAATCCGTTTCATTTTAAATCTCCAGTCGGGGTCAGGTTCAGAGTCAGTTGATACAGGTTTTCGCCTTGAAGGGCGCGGGTTTCACAGAATTCTTTTAATTGATCAGCAAAATTTCTGATCATGTCTTGAAGTTCAAAATATGTCGTTTGATCTAGTGGAACAATAAACGTGTTAGCGATCCGTTTATCTGTGGGAACTAGATCTAATCCCACCGCAGCCAGTTTCAATGCTTTCTTGTGAAAGCGTCTGACTAATAGATGCGCCTCTTTTGGTTCTTTCACCGACAGCGGTTGATCTAACACGATTTTGTTATCCAAAGTTTTTCGCAAATAGCCTTCGCGCAATAAGAAGTGAATACTTTTGCGAATGCTTTTCTCGTCTGCTAGGAACGCCAGTTTTTTATAGATTAGCTCGGGATGTTCCTGCAGTTCTTTAATTTGGAATGCATCCTTAACATAGATGTTTAAAAAATTAGTCAGGATCGAATCAGAAACTTCATTTCGTTTTTTGATTTCTTTCAGCAGAGTTTTTTCGACAGTCGATTTCTTTTGTGGATTACGACTGATCGGCATTTCTGATTCGACAAGATTTTTGAAGGCCTGTTTTTCACTGGGTGATAATTTTAGTAATAGAGATAACTCGTCCACGCGGTCTAAGGAAACTTTTCGTTTACCTTGCAACATAAGGCTTACCAGAGTTGGCGATACCTTGCGCAGTTTTAAACACTCATTACGAATTGAAAAATGCGGACGCTCCGTTTTCAAATTCTGAAGCCGTGTTTTGATAAACTCAGCCGATGATTGTAAGTGTTCTTTTTCGATATCCATACTTCTGGTGTATCGCAAGTAGGGATCAAATTTCAATAGGGCTAGAGCTTTTTAAGTTTACTTTGTAAACACTTCGCTGTAAAAAGTCGCTGTTAAAAATGAATACATTAGGGCACTTTACGTCGCGTAAGCCAATATAACATCACTACGGTCGATAAATGACCAACGGCTAGGCCCATTAATACATCCGAGTAGAAATGATCACGAGTCATCACTCGTGTGAAGGACAATATAAAAGCTACAGTGTAAATGCCATATTTGAATCGGGGAAACAGGTAGGCAAAGTAGGTGGCGACTGTAAATAGAACCTGCGAATGTCCCGATGGCATCGATTGAAAATCCCAATTCGTTGTCAAAGGTTGAAACACGTGCGGATCAAAATCAGGTGAAATTTTTGGGCGCTGACGACCAACCGTAAATTTTAAAATGTGCACACACAGTCCAGAGAACAGCATACAGTACATCAACCACACCGATTGGGTGGCGACGCGTTTTAATCGCTCGCGTGGTTTAGTTTTGTTCCAACGCAAGAATATTTCAACACCCACCCAAACAATGAAGGCCGGGATGAAATAGTTCGTAAACAGGCCTACGTGCGTGATTTCCCTGGCTAGCAACCATTTCCAGTCATCTTCCTTAAATATCATCGTTAAGTTCTGATCGATAAAGAATATAGATATCAACGCCAGCGCACTGATCACAGTTAGGAATTTTAGGTTATACTTAATAAGGGCTGCTTTATTCGCGTACATATCTGTATTTTTTTCTCATTCTACTCGAAAGACAAGGCTTGATTCACTGTTTTTAGCTGGCCTACACCTTGCTGTAATCCCAGGCATCGAACTTTTATTTAAATAACCTTGGGGGTTACCATGAAGTTAAGACAATTATTAGTATTTTCGCTAGCGCTGGTTTTTTTCACAGCGTGCGGATCTAAAAAAGAATCAGCAGCTCAGCAACCAGCAGAAGCTCAAAAAGCAGAAACTGCAGTTCCGGCTCCAACTATTTCTTCTGAAGAAGCTAAAAAGAAAGCAGACGCTGAAAAATTAGCGGCTGCAAAATTAGCAAAATCTAAAGAAGGCCGCGGCGGCTCGACTCGTCGACAAGATGGCAAGCATAACGGCAAACACAAATCAGAACACGGTCAAAAGGGATCTTCGGCTTCACAAGGCGATTCATCTGATAGCTTTCTTGGAACTCAAGATATCGTTATTACTGGCGGTAAATCAAAATCAGGAATGAAATATTCTGGATCAGCGGGTGATGGCATCCTGACTCAGTTACTAACTGAAGAAAAAATGAAATTAGCCGTAGACCAGGATAGAAACGCGCTTCTTGCGGCCAGCATCTGGGATATGTCTTATGTAGTAGACGGCCAAGGCGAATTAACTTTAGATATCGCGCTGACTAAAGGTGCGGGTCTATCACAAGTTAAAGCACGCACGCAGTATTCTGCAGGGCACGTGATGTCTGTAGCTGCTAACACAGGTTCTGGTTCTGAAATCCAATTAACAGCTGAATGTTTAGACACCGTAAAAGCCTCTGATCGTTGTTCAAATTTACTTGTTAAGTTTGTTAAAGACGGCGCAGAAGCAACAGCGGTATTACGTCAGACTCTGGCGAACATCTGGTTTGAATACGATAAAGTTGAACAAGCTAATGAATACGCGACTCTTGTTGAATTCTTTAAAAACTCGTCTTTAGATTTTGAAACGGGTAACAAAGTCGATTCGGCTTACTTGAACACATTTGAAGTTGTAAACGGTAAATCGGGCTTCAAAGTAGTGGTCACTGGTAAACGTAGCCAAGTATTAGGCTTCAAAGCTGACCTTTTATTGAAAAAAGACTTATCAGCACCAATGATCTCGGTTGATAAAGAGACTAAATTTAAAGGTGTTGATATGTGGATGGGTCAAATCGTTGGTAAAGATTTAAGCTTTATGAGCTCTATCTCTGACGCGAAACTGGTTCAAAACAACACTAAAGGACAAATCACTCTGGATATGACTGTTAAATCAGCGTCGACGGGTTCAGTGAACTCGTTAACATTACGATTTACACGCGTACCGGTGTCAGCAAGTCTGTAAGCATTTGCTGATTAGTGAGCTGTCCTAACCGATTCCTAAAAAATCGGTGAAATTTTTGAAATTATTCCACGTTTTCTTATCGAGCCCGAGCGCATAATGGTGCGCTTCGGGCTCTTTTTTTTGGCATCTTCATTGCTCTAGTAACAATCCGGGGACATTAGGGTTAGCGGTTTGGAAATTTTGACACCAAACTGAGCAAAGCCGCAAGGTATCAACTCAAAAGTAAATGTTAGCAGATGTTAGCATTTTGATTTTTAATAGAGAGGTCAAAAAGACCTCGGGGGTTACAGATGAGCGCACTTGATAAAAACAGTATTTTACCACCTGCCTTGTCCGACTATTTAGACTATCGCTTGTTCTTGCAGGATTTTTATCACTATAAGAAAGAGCTAACAAAAAACGATCTTCGCCCATACAGCTATCAGCTGTTCTCGGCAGCGGCGAATATCAAATCACCAAATTATCTTAAAATGATTATCGAAGGACAACGTAACTTGTCGGATGATATGATTTTAAAATTCGCTAAAGCCCTATCATTAAATAAAGAACAAATTGAAGAATTCTTACACTTGGTAAAATTAAACCAAGCCGAAGACACGACTGAACGTAATGTGTATTTAAAAAAGCTTTCTGAAGCTCGTATCAATCAAAAATTAAAATCAGGCGAAATCGATCGTCGCATTTGGGAAAAGATTCCTAATTGGGTGGCATGGGTTATCTATGCCATGATCGATCAAGAAGGCGTGGTATTTGATGTTCATTCCTTAAAAGCCCTTCTGCGCAATAAAGCGTCTGATCAAGAAATTGAAAGCGCATTGAATTCATTAATCTCTAGTGGCGAGATCCGCAAAGATCCAGTCACGGGTGAAATGAAACGCGCCCATAACTTGATGGATTCAGCGGAAGAAATTCCTGTAGCTTTAGTTCGTAAATTGCAAATGCAGCTGATGTACATCGGTTTAGAATCATTATACCAAGAAGCTCCACAGGAACGCGAGTTCGGTACATTAACACTGTCACTGACTAAAGAAGAATTTGAAGAAACCAAATTCAAATTACGTCAACTGCGCAAATCTTTAAACAAAGACAATGCGATCGCACGTAAAGATAAAAAGGGCGAGCGTATTTATCAAATCAATATCCAATTGTTCCCAGTCACTGACGTGGCGAAAACAGAAGCCCTAACAGCTGGCAAGACGGTAAATGTAGATCTAACGGCAGCACCGGTTAAGAAATCGGTTCAAGATCTAGCTGAAGAAGCAATGAAGGCCGCGAATCTGTTTGAAACTGAAGGTCAGCTGTAAAAGCCATTAATCCATATTAGTTTAGTTATGAAAGCGAGCCCTAGAAAGCTCGCTTTTTTTATTGAAGCGACTCGCTTTAGGTATTTTTTCCCCAATATCCAGATTTCTGGACTTGCGCCCTGGGCATTTTTATTTTCCATTTTTCTTCCAAATGAGAGCAATTGCGCTAAGTAATTAATATTTTTACTAAAATTTTACTTGCGGGGTTCTTTTTGCACAAAATTTGTGCTGTTTTGATTTCTTAAACAGATTTCAGATTTTCTTACATTTGCGGTCCAGGATGTGGATAAACCTGTGGGCAGCGTTGATAACTCCTTGTTTTTCGGGTTTTTTTGGACAACTTTGACCTGCATAAATTAGAAAAAATAGCATTTGACATAATATTTGCTAATCCATGACGCAAACATTTATAAACTTTAAGCTTAATTTTAGAGACGAGTTCACATAGGTTGTAATGTTTTTTTCAGTGATATTTCGTATCGATTTACTGATTTAAAATGGGGAACTAATTCCCAATGCTCCAAAACCAATTTTCGGGGGCACCTTTAAATGTCAGACCAAACGTTTCGGCTTTATTCGAATCTAAAAATTTCAATTTTAACTGCCAAAAAGGAAAGCTCGATTTGCGACCTTTGTTTAACTCAGTGATGGTGGATTGAAATAAAGGTTTCAGCTCTTCAAATGAAATCTGACGACTAAATTTCTCGGCGCCGGGTTTGAGTTCGATTTTTTCTTTAAACGTTTTAATGTCTTTGGATTCAAAAGTGATGCGGTCAGAATCCATGGGACTGCGTTGAATTAAAGTCAGCTCGGTAATTAATGTTAGTGATTTCTTGGTTTGGCAACGAAGAGTGAAATCCCAAATCAATTGATTGGGATCATCCGTAATAGCCAGATCTTGAATTTTTAAAGGCGCCGGCAAAATAGAAGTCATCGTTAAAGATGATATGCGAGCGTGCAAAGGATATCAACGGACAAGCGGTATAGGTCGTGGTTGTGTATCACTGTAGGGCGCCTCGATTTGGAACGTAAACGCAGAGTGCAGAGTTTGCGCGGGAAGTGTCCACAGACTGGCACCCTTGATTTATTTGCTTATAATAACGAACGTGGACGAGAGGTTTGGTTTGGCCATTGCAATACTATAAAGACAGAAGCAGCCACAAAGTCTTTCCCCCAAAGACGGTTGCTTCTCCCCCAATAAAACCGAGTGTCCCCCCACTCGGTTTTTTCTTTTTTACGCCTAGTAAATCAATATATAGTTAGCGCATGACGAATAAAAATTCTAAACCCATCGCGGTTAAATCAAAATATGTGGCCCCTAGAGCGAAACCTTCTATTTACCCAGCCCCATTTGCTGTGCTGATGGAGGGCCGAGAAAAACGTCAACTGGGCGAAGTGTTTGGACTAAAAAATTTCGGCGTGAATCTGACTCACTTAAAACCAAACGCGAAATCAGCGTTGATGCATAAACATAAAACTCAAGATGAATTTGTTTTCGTTGTTGAGGGCGAACTGACGTTGGTTACGGAAAGTGGTGTAGAGGCCGTGCTGACCGCCGGCATGTGCTCGGGATTTGCTGCGGGAGGCGAGGCTCACCAGTTACAGAATCGATCTGGCAAAGACACTTGGTATTTGGAAGTCGGCGATCGATCGCTAGGGGATGCAGTGACGTACCCTAATGACGATATTAAGGGAACTCAGAAGGATGATGGACAGTGGGTTTTCACAAGAAAAGACGGAACCCCTTATTAAATTTGTAAACTCGCAGGAATTGGAATAGAATCAAAAGTGAATTTGTTTTATGACTTTCAAGTGGGGGCGACATGGCTTCGACGTGGGAAGTGAAGCAAAGGGAGCATACCGGGGCGCACAGGGACCTCGTTAAAAAGGTGCAAAACTTTATTTGCTAACGAAAAC
>CAZCHT010000052.1:0-28072 GCA_964498705.1 uncultured Bdellovibrio sp.
CGTCCCGCAAAACAAGGATACGTCCCGTCGTTTGTTTATCAGTATTCCGCAGTGGTGAAATGCGAAGGTCAAAATAGCGTGAAGTATATTCATCACCTTTGACCTCAATGATTTCTTGTGCATCAAAAACCTTGTCAAATCGTTCGACCAGATGTGGTAAATCGATAAAGACTTGCTCGGCAGAAAGCCCAACAATGCCTTCAGTGAATCGTGTTCTTAACGCAATAGCCGCCGGATTAGCTTGAACAATTCGCCCCTGTAAATCCAGCACTATCACAGCATCTTGCATACTTTGTAGCACAAGACTTTGGGCCGCCGGAACAATATCCAATAATTTGTAACGAAATAAAGCCAAGTGATGAAAAGAGTGATGGTAGGCTTAACTTGTCGGAGACAAAATAAATCAGACTATTACCGATACCATTGACTGCTGAAACAAAGTTGCCGTTTAAAGACGAATAGTCACTGAGAACGGCGGCCTGAGCTCCTTTTTTAAGGGCCATCGCATACGCCGCCTCGGGATCGGAAAACCTCCAGCCCATTGAAGAAATACAAGGGCCATGCTGTTTTTGAAAGCGAAATCCAAATGTATCGGGCTCGTAGTTGAGTAGGAAAACAATCTCATTCTGAACATAGAGATCTATGTTCTTTTTGTTATGCTTGGCGGTCTTAGAAAATCCAAACTCTGTGAATAGCCGGTGCAAAGCAGCTGGGTTGTTCGTGCTGAATTCAACAAACGAGATTCCGTTCATTCCAATTTGATTATCTAATTTCATATAGTCTCCCATTCTTATTAAATATAGTTAAAAAAACGTTGAAATATAGATCAAAGATACGATAATCTTTGTCAAAAAAACTGACAAAGAGGATTCATGTTTATTTCCTTGGAACAGGCAACAGCCTTCGATGCCATCGTCAATAAAGGGACCGTCCAAAAAGCAGCCGAGAGTTTAAATAAAGGACATTCCGCCGTCCTATATTTAATTCGGACTTTGGAAAGTCAGCTCAATTTGAAACTATTTGATCGCTCGGGTTATCGGAATAAACTAACCACGGAAGGTCATACCGTACTCAAATATTGCCGCAAGATGCTTGACGCGCAAAACGATCTTCGGGCTGTTTGTAAAAACCTTCAGCACGGCTGGGAGCCTAGTTTAAAACTTATCTACGATGGGGTAGTTGATTTTGATTCCATTGGAAATGCTCTATTTGAATTGAATGAATTTAAATCCCCCACTGAAATTAAGGTGGTCTCTGCATTTTTAGGGGATGTTGAGAACAAGTACGAAACTGAAGACGCGGATATGATGGTAACAATTTTACCGATTAAACGCCGGGAGCTGCAGTCGATCCCACTACGTCCTTTCCGAATGTTTTTAGTTTCACATCCCGGGCATTCCCTTGGAAAAGAAAACTCGCGTAAAATAGAAGTACAAGAATTAGAAGATCACACCTACATTCGTGTCGGCGCGGCTTCTCATCCCATCGGCTTAAGTACCGACAATATTGATTTTAGTTCCTATTTTTACGTCAACGATTTTCATACTAAAAAACAAGCCATCCTTAAAAAACTGGGATTTGGATGGCTTCCTGAATATATGATCAAAACGGAACTAAAGAATAAAACTCTTAAAATTTTACATACTGAAATTCAAAACACATTTCTCTTTCATCCTAAATTGTTTCATCGAAGAACGGAACTAATCGGGAAAATGGGTCAACAACTCCTGAAGTCGTTTCGACGTCAGGATGATTGATGTTCGTAGTAAGTCGGAGGCAATAGCCCATTAATTTGTTCGGAGCTGAGTCAAAAGTCCTCTCTAGTTAATTCGGCTTATAAGGCTTTGTTTCGGGTATTGAACTTAACGTCGAGCGCATCTTTCGATTTAGATTAAAGACTAGCCAGATAACTACCCATTTGAAGCTGTCCTGCTAAATGTTACAATTTATAAACATGCGACAAGGTCCTCGATTTTATTTATTAATCGCCTTTTTTATTCCTAATTTTTTATTCGCGAAAGACAAGGATCCGTTTCTGTTATATAAGTGTACGGACAAGCTTCGAGCCGTAGCAAAAGAATGGAAATCTGAAGATCAATGGAAGTCAGAGCCTTTGCCAATTGGTGGATTGATGCACTCTACGAATACTTCTGGTTTTGGAGTTTGGATTCAGGTTTATAATGAGTCGCCTAATAAAATAAATATTGAAAAAACAGATAGTGAGGCGACTTTGCGCTTCAGTGTCCTTACCAAAAATTGCAAAACTAATATTGAAATTATTCCGCGATTAAAAGATCCATCTCATGAGCAGCTTGGAACGGATAAAGATTTACAGAAAGAAATCGGAGACAAGAAAAATGGGATAATTCTTAGTTGGTCGCCATCGATGCCTTTTTCGGTTCAGGCGATAGAAGAGGCGATGGCCTTTGCCCAAAATTCAAAAGTGCATTTGATTATCCTGCTAGACCGTAACGCAAATTTGGATACAGCTCAGAAAATTATTGAGAAAAACAACTGGCCAGCAAGCTATTTAAAAAAATTTGATTCTGTTGAGCTAACATATAGAAAAATTGAAAATCACTTTCCGTCCGCACTATTCTTTAAGGCTGGAAAAATTATTAACTACATTATTCCGGGATTGAAGGCGGCAAAGGGGTATCAGAAAGAATTTGAGGCTATCAAATGATAAAAATTTTGTTTGGTGCGCTTGTAGGTATACTGCTCTCTGTGATCAACGCGTACGCTGATAGCCGACCGGTAGAGGACGTAGACAAAAAACTGATTCATGCGGATCAAGAAACTAAAAACAAACTCTGTGTTGATAAAAATCCAAATCTTATTGTCGAATACCCACTCCCGGGTGAGCCGAGTTTTTGGGTTAAGCCTTTCGAGTATGGGAAAAAACTCTATTTCACAGGTGTTCTGAACGGGAGATCTGTAATTGTAGATGCGAAAAATGGAAAAACTATAAGAGTCGACGGCAATCAGGATCCTCTTGTATCGTTCGACAATAAAGTGATGTCGGTCTTGAAGGGAAACGCTGGTCGATTTTCCCTAGATTTTTATTCACCCATTGGGGCGGGGGATCCTCAGTTAGAAAAACATAAAGTCAGCTTGAAAGTATTTGGTGCGTATCAATCCATTGCTCCTCTTAAAAATGAAAATGGTAGCACTATATATCGAATGATGCTTGATAAAATTGAAGAGGGAGGCCAGGGCACCACAACACCTTCGATCCTAGAGTTTGAGCTAACAGCAGGCAAGAATATTAAAATAAGAAGCGAATTTAAAAATCCATGCCCAGATAAAAAACTTCAAACTCCGTTTTTATCTAAAGATGGGAAAATGTTTGCCGCTTTAAATCTCGAGACACAAACGACTCAGATTTTCGATATTTCGTCTGGCCAATGCCTATTAAAGGAGGATGTGGGTTTTATAACTGGAAAAGCGGATTTCAATACTGAAGGAACTAAAATAGTTTTTCATATAACGGGTGTCGCTCCTGCCGCCACATCTGGTTGGATTAGAAGTATAAAGAATGAAAACTGGAGTAATGTGTATACCTATGATTTAGGAACAAAGAAAATTACCTCAGTAACTCAAAACATAAATACTAACTCCTATTATCCGACGTTTATGAATGACGGGACTATTATGCATATAAACTCAAAACCACTTGAGGGGCGGAATTCTAGTTTTAGTATCGGGATTTCTAAAGACCCAGGCAGTTCCCAGACAGAAGGTTCTATCTGTACAAGTTGTACAAAATCAAAACTAATTGGAAAGTTAGCAGTCGGGCAGTTAGTAGCTGGTATTTGCGCGACTTCTTATCAACGAAGAGAAGGTGAAATAGATATCAATTCTTTGATCATAAAAGCGAGTGAACTACCGAATGAAACATGTAAAAGCGTAATCAACCGATATTGGTCCAACGAGGTGCAAGATTTATTAGATGCCAATTTGAGAGTTAATTACAAAGGAAGGGTCAGCAGTAAGGACATGGTTCATATAAAAAAAGAAGATTTACTGGCCGCGTGTGATGGGTGAAAAATTCGTTTACGTCGGTGGCAACAGCCCATCAATTTGCTCTATGCCTTCCATAAAATTCAAAATCGTTTCTTCTAAACGCTGAACTTCTTCACTGCAGTCACTGAGTTCTTTAGAGATTTCATTTACGCGAGGACCTTTGGCCGTGAGGATTTCTACATTCAACTCGTCCATGCGCTTAGTTTTGGCGTGCAGAATTTCTTCTGATTTTAAAAGTTTACGCTGAAGTTCTTTCTTTTCGGCCTGTAGCTGTTTGTTTCCTTTTTTGTTGGAAACGCTTTCTATCGAAGACTTTTGAGTTTGTGGAGCCGAGCTTACCTTTTCCGTGCTTGTCGTTGCGGAGCTGGCGGCAGCGACGGATTCTTTGAACCGTTCGCGCAGAGCTCCCTTTTCTAAACTCCATAGGTAATCGTCGTAGGTGCCAGGATAAACTTCCGCGGTACCATCGCGTACTTCTAGAATTTTGGTAGCGATGCGGCCAATGAAACTGCGATCATGGCTGACAACAACCAATGAACCCGGATATTCGCGCAAAGCTTCTGTTAGGGCTTCAACGGTATCAAAATCCAAATGATTCGTAGGCTCATCCAGTAGCAACAAGGGGCTTCGTTTTAATAAAATCTGTCCAATAGCCACGCGCGATTTTTCGCCGCCCGATAAAACTTTAATTTTTTTCTGAATGCTGTCACCAGAAAATAATAACGAACCCGCCAAATTTAAAATTTCTTGAGCCTTAACATCAGGGTGAGCCATCTTCTGCAAACTTCCAATAACCGTGTCGTCGGGAAGAAGATCTTCGCTGACGTGCTGAGCGTAGTAAGAAAGACTCACTTGATAGCCTAGTTTTAATTCGCCCGAAACCAGCGGCAGGCGGCCTGAAAGTGATTTTAGCAAAGTCGATTTTCCGACGCCATTAAATCCAACAACGCCCAAGTGATCACCCCGTTCAAGACGAACCTGGCAGTTAGCAACGATAGTTTTATCGCCGTAGCCAAGATTCGCATTGGTCAGTTGCAACGTTTCCTTACCAGTATGAATCGGCGCTGGAATTTTGATTTTGGCTTTGACGGGTAGATCTTTGATATCAATTTTTTCCATCTTGTCGAGCATCTTCATGCGACTTTGCGCTTGCCGAGCTTTCGTGGCCTTAGCTCCAAAGCGATCGATGAAATCTTGAATGCTTTTACGTTTGTTATCTTGATTGGCGGCTTGCGCTTCTAGAATTGTGCGAAGCTGAGCTTTCTGTTCAAAATAGTCGTCAATGTGGCCAGGAAATTTTGTGATGTCGGGAGATTCAACCTCAAGTGTATGTTCGGTGGTGCGTTTTAAAAATTCGCGATCATGTGAAATTAACAAGAAAGCGCTTTTGTAACCTTGAAGAAATTTTTCTAAAGTTAAAATGCTTTCTAAATCCAAGAAATTGGTAGGCTCATCCAGCAACATCAAGTTGGGCTGCCGACCAATCAGTTGCAATAGCTTCATACGCATGCGGTAACCACCGCTCAGCTGTTGAAACGTCGATCTAAAGTGATGTTCAGACAAGCCTAAATCCAGGCCAAGTGCTTTCAGTTCCCACACAGGCGTGATGCACGATTCCTCGAGGTACTCTTCAGCGGATAAGTTTCCGGGTTCTTTGGCTTCTTGTTCCAGGTAGCCGATAACAAGCTTTTTAGATTTTATCAGTTCACCAGAATCCAGAGTCTCTAAACCCGCAAGGATTTTGAATAGCGTTGTCTTACCAGCGCCATTAGGGCCGATAACACCGACGTGATCGCCTTCGTTGATGGAAAAACGCGCGTCTTGAAATAGAATTTTTGGGCCGTACTGCTTAGAGCCCGCATAGAGTTGTAGTAAATTCATATAAACCGTTTCATCTTCCCATTATAGCTGCGAATTGGTAAAAAGTAGACCCCTAGGAGCTACCTTTGAAAACCAACGCATTTGATTCACTACCACTTTCTAGCGAGATTTTGTCCGTTGTGCAAGAGCTTGGTTTTACCGAGATGACACCGATTCAATCACAAGCCATTCCGTTGTTTCTAGAGGGCAAAGATGTCATAGGTCGCTCAAAAACGGGCAGTGGCAAAACGGCGGCGTTTCTACTTCCTATCTTACAAAATTTAAATTTAAAACAGCGTACGGTTCAAGCATTGATCTTGTGCCCAACACGCGAGCTCAGCGTCCAGGTCAGCAAAGAAGCCCGTAAATTTGGCCGTCGCATGAATGAACTCCAAGTCGTTGCTGTTTATGGTGGCGTATCGGCTCGAGAACAAATTTTATCTATCAACAGCGGCCCACAAATCATCGTTGGAACTCCGGGCCGAGTACTAGATCTAATCGATCGCGGTGTGATGCATTTACAAGACGTAAAAACATTCATCATCGACGAAGCCGACAAGATGCTTGAGATGGGTTTTGAAGACGAATTGCTGCGATTTTTGGATCTACTACCCAAAGTACGTCAGACAGCACTGTTCTCGGCAACATTTCCAGAATCACTGAAAGCCATCAGTCGCCACTACCAGAAAAAGCCAGTCGAAGTAAAAATCGAAGGCGAAGACGAGTCACTAGCCGCTATTGAGCAAATTCAATACGACTACGAACAGGAAGAAGATAAAATCGAAATCTTGATGCGCGTATTGCAACAACATCCAACAGATTCAACGCTCATATTCTGTAATCAAAAAGCCACGGTGAACGAAATCGTTGCGAAATTCACAGAACAAGGCGTCCCCTGCGGAGCCCTTCACGGTGACTTTGAACAAAGAGACCGCGATAGAGTAGTTTCACTATTCAGAAATAATTCCTACAGAATTCTTGTTGCCACAGACGTAGCTGCCAGAGGTTTAGATATCGAAGACTTAGCCTTGGTAATAAACTTCGATTTCCCATTGCAAGCAGAAACCTACGTGCACAGAATAGGAAGAACTGGCCGAGCCGGAAAAAAAGGTTTAGCTATTATACTCGCAAAACCTAAAGAAACTCTAAGATTGCTAGAGTTAGAACAAGTCACAAAATCAAAATTTGAAAAACCAAAATTGGGTTTCAAACACCAACACACTTTAAGCGCCAGCCACAGCATTGCGAAGATGCAAACTATCTCAATCGGCGCCGGCCGCAAGGAAAAGCTGCGAGCAGGGGACATCCTGGGCGCCTTGACGAATCCTGCAGTGGGTCTTAATGCTGCGGATGTCGGCAAGATTGAGATTATGGACCATCACTCGTTAGTGGCTGTTAGCGCGGACCATGCATCCGCAGTTTTGAAGAAACTTCGAGATTCAAAGATCAAGGGCAAGAAATTCCAAATTCGAATGATGGCTTAGGATAAATGAACCGAGGCATTGCCTTGGCTCATCGTTTAGGTTGTAAGATGAAAGATAACTAGCACGTAATTAGAGCACTCTGCGGCTGCACAATGGCAATTCTTTACCATTGAATTTGAGAATACGTTTTCCGTTTATATTTATTGCTACTCGAGCGCTACTAACCAAATTCCCGCTCCTGTCTTCGCACGGATATGCATTTGGTCTATTGCATACGTAAGCTATGTAAATCGGTCCCAGCTGCCTTGTTTCAAACTTTAATACTTGGGATTTCATTGCATCATTGGTGTATGCAAAATAGCTCGGAAAATTGTACTCGTTGAAAAGACCACTCACTCCAGTAGTTGGGTTTACCTTCTCAATAACACCATTTGCACCGAGCAGAGTTAAGGTTCCCCTGTTACCGCCGGCACCGTAATCAGCTCCTGTCTCGATGAGAACTTCCTTAACTACTCCAAGATTAGGTAACTGACACGCGACTTGTTCTTGTTTGCCCGCATGAGCAAGGTTTGCGGATGCTATGATTGCTGTTAAAATTAGTTTTTTCATTTTTTTCTCCTATTTGAGGCTTAATTGCCTTGTGACTGTGTATACTCGTAATTTTTTTGTATCAAAATGGAAAACTTAGAACTATATTTTTCCAAATGGAAACAGATAGAATTAGACATTTTTGCACAGTATATGAAACTGAGAGTTTAACTCGAGCAGCAGAACTCCTTGGTATCACTCATGGAGGCCTTCATAAGTCTTTAAAAGCACTGGAGGTTGATCTTGGTATTAAACTGACGGTTCCTTTCGGTAGAGGAATAAAAATCAGTGCAGAAGGCGCCCTTTTGTATAAGAAGGCCTTAAAGTTACTCAATGTTGTAGAGGAGCTTAGAACGACCCCGCCAACCATCGGGAAAAGTCTAAAAATTGCAGCTATTGAGGTTTTTACGTGTAGTATCCCATCCCTTCTGTACCAAGATACTTTTTTTAAGGACTATGAGATGTCTTTTTTCGAATTATCTCCAGGGCAAATCGAGACCGCCGTTGCCAATGGTACTGTTGATTTTGGTATTACCTATATATCTAGTCCCAATAAAAATGTTAAATATTTGAAGGTAGCAAATTTTGAATCTAAAATTTATACTACGAACAAAAAGTTTCTCGATCTTTCTTTTGAAAGCATTCCTTTTGTCGTACCTGAGGATATATTAGACTTTAACCCTCAAAATATTAGGAATCGCGATGGCTGGAAAGAATCCTTACAAAAAAGAAATGTAAAATTTAAAACTAACTCACTTGCAACGGCATTGCCTATTGTAGAATCGGGCCATGCTGCTATCTATTTGCCGGATTTTTTGCCGAAACTTTTTTTTAAAGACATTTTCTTCATTCACAATCCGAAAAAAATTAAGGCAGAAAAGCGAAATGCTTTTCTTGTCTTGCGAGCAAATGCAGATGAAAACGCGATTACAAACAAAATTTCCAAGTGTTTGAGACAACTATGTAGTCCTTAAACATAGTCGCAGAAAAGAAAGACCGAGCTGTAAGCACCTAGCTTGAATGGCGCAATTTAAGAAAGAAATCCCAAACCCTCCAAAATATACAAAGCTCTGCGAAGCCTTCAAGGGCTTCGAACCTCGCCCCGATCTGAATCAGCGCCGAAGCCCGACCACCAGCCGACGCCCCGCAAACCGGCCCCAGCACTCAATCTCAAAACGAGACTGTCTAAACTTTAGACGATCACGGAACTCAAATTGTCCATGCCTCACTCAAATCAAATAAACGCAACAGACGAGGCGAAGAACTTTGGCCAGGTATTTGGAATTCACCAAAGTAGGAGATAAAATGCGTTTTCCAATAAGACCACTTATACTATTTGCGTTCATGTCCTATTTCTTAGGTGCTTGCTCTGGCGTCAAGTTTTCGCAGAACTTAGAATGCGAGAAGAACGGCACGTGCGTGGTACAGAATGGTAAAGCCGTTTATCCCGCGCAAGACTATACGGTCGATGGCGGTAAAGTTGACGTTCTTATTGTGGATGATAACTCTGCTTCTATGTCATTTGAACAAAATCGTATGTCGGCTCGTTTTAATCAATTTATTCAAAATTTAGAGAACAAAGGTGTTAACTATCGTATTGCGTTCACTACTACGGATATCTCAAGCTCGCAAAATGCAGCTCGTGCTATCAATGGTAATGGGGCTCTTCAAGATGGTAAATTGATCGCGTTGTCTTCTGGTAAAAAATTTCTATCTAAAGAAGACGGCGATTTAGCCGCAAAAACAGCCATCTTCAAAACAGCTATCGAGCGTAAAGAAACTCTATCGTGCGAAACATTTATTAACAATTGGATGAGTTCCGGTAAAACGGCTTCGGATGCGTCGTATTCGACAGAATACTATAATAACTGTCCATCCGGTGATGAGCGTGGTATTTACGCGGCAAATTTAGTTACTAAAAATAATCCAGATGGCTTCTTGCGCGATGATGCTGACTTTCACATTATCTTTTTATCTGACGAAGATGAGCGTAGTCAGCTGTACTTATACGGCGGACAATATTCTTTAGAAGACATGGATAAAGGTAAAACACTAGCCTCTACAATTCGTACTACATTCCCAAGTAAAACGTTCGGTATTCATCCTATCATCACAGCGGATGCGTATTGCTTGCCTATCCAGAATCAACAAATGGCTGGCATTGTCAGCGGTACATACGGGACTGAATACAACAATGCTAGAAAAGAAGCTTTATCAATTGTAAATTCAGAGCGATCTCAAAAAGGATTAGCGGCTGTGAAAATGGTTCTAGGTGATATTTGCTTGAACGATTACGCAGGACAACTAACAGAAATTTTCGATAATGTAGTTGGACCTATCGTAGATAGTTTTGCCATCAAATGTTCTAACCCAGAAGGTTTAAACATTACAGTATCCACATCCGATTCATCGATCTCTCATGAACTAGTTGGCAACGTAATTAAATTTAATAAAAAATTACCAGTGGGAACTAGAGTTTCTGTCAGTTCTTATTCATGCCCAGCAGAATAAGCTAGTTAGTAGCGCCAGTAAACATCTAGAAACATATTGTAACCATCTTTTAAGTCAAATCGATCGGCGCGAATGTCGACCGTATTCAAGCTGACATTTAAATTAAAACGATCCCAAATAGCCACATACGACAAGTAACCACCGATCGTTTTCTTTTCAAAGTTATAGTTGGGTCCAATTAATATTCGATCCCAGCTTTTCAAAATAAATTCGTATCCGGTCTGAATCGAGCTTGATCCAAATGATTTAATCGCCGTTGTTTCCACCGCGCGGTCATAAGCTAAAACGGCCAAACTCAAAAAGTTATGAGTAATCATGGTATCGTTTGAAAATGAATCCCATAAAAAAGTTAAATTCAAATTACTTTGAGTTGAATCAGGGACGCGGGTGAATGTCACCAGTGTTGAAATTGTATTCTCGTTAGTGGAATAAATACGGTATTTAGCTAAAAAGTTCAAACCACCAGCGGCATTCACAAGTGCGGTCGTTCCAATCGTGAACCGAGGGTAAATTCCATAATAAACCTGTCCCAAGTAGTTCAACAAAAATTCATCTTGATCCAATGTCGCAGCGGTATCACCGACTAAGAAGCCTTGCGTGTACAAAGGCTTGTAGCGGCTAGAAATATTTTCGCCGGTATTGCGGATCATCAGCAACGTGGCGCCTTGATAATTGGAGTTCTCGGTCACAAGTAGTAACGGTTTTAAGCGATGACCAGGAAAAATAATTTGGTCTTTAAATATTTTTAATACGATAAAGTTATTTTCGGTATATCCGGCTGGGGAAATTTGGGTACTGATTAATTCCGCTAGGCCAATAATTTCTTGGGTTTTATCTGAATGGATACTAAATCGATCACCGACTTTTAAATGTTCTTCATAGGTAATGGCTACGAATGTCTTTTCATCTTCAATGCGTCGAATCGTCAGATCTGAATCGGATTTAGTAACGGCTTTAGAAAGCGTTCCTAGCAACAGAAATAGGCTAAAAAATAAAGTACGTACCGTCATTCAAACGGTATAGCGTACTTTGCTGAATTAGGCTATTTTTTTAATCTGTTCAAGCTTGTTTTTTAGAACCGAATTTTCAATTCTTAGGGTCGTCGTTTCTTGAGTTAATTGATTCACTTTCTTTTTAAGGAAATCATTTTCATCTTTTAAAGTGTCTAATTTGTCGTTACCCGTGCTGGCACGATTGCTGGCTCCGCTAAAATCTAGTTTTGTTTCAGAATCGTCATTGTTTGATGTCGATGATGAAGATGTTTCTACTAACGCAATACCGGAAGAGCCTTTTTGATTGATCAGCTCTTCCATGTTTTCTGGAACAGCCATGTCGGGATTAAATTTTTCAAGCTTAATAATGCCTTGTTGAATGAGTCCGCGAACTTCAACTACAATTTTAGAAAGGCATGTTGCAATTTCTGCCGGATTAGGATTCGTTTCGTCAATCAAGCTTAGGATTTTACGTTTATCGCTTTGAGATAATACAGCCAAAATTTCATCGCGTTTGGGACCTTCGAATTTCCGCAAAGCCACGGCCAATGTTAGGGGCTGAATACGCGATATGATTTCGCTCAAAGGTTCACGTGGCCATTCAACAATTTTATCCACTGTGAGCACGCGTTTTTTAAGTTCCATTTCCCAATTCACATTTTCTTGTGAAATAAGAGTTAGAAATTGCTCCTGTTTTGCTTTACTTGAAGTCTCAAGTAAATTCAGAAGTTGTATGAAGCCACCTTTTTTCTTGTAACGATCTAGCATACCCATACAAAACTTTTCGGGAATATAGGGGAATTCTTTAAGAAAAAGAAATGTCTCAATTTGATTTGCTACAGGATCATAGACCAGAGAATGCCGTTGCGTAAGCCGACTCTGGGGACAAAAATACGGTGAGCATCGCATTGTCGTAAAACCATTTTAACAGTGTAGATGGCGGGCAGAATTACGTCGGCGCGATCTGGGCGTAGATTCAGTTTTTCAATTCGATCTTTAAGCGACATATTTGATAGCTTATCGTAGATATCGATTAGCTCATTGAGAGTAATAAACGTATTCGAGGATTTTTTTAAAAGATCCCATTTTAATCGGGCCATACATTCCAGATTCCCGCCGGTGCCAATAGCAAAATCAATGTCCCGGTGGAAATCATTTTTATCAATAAATTGAAATACGGGGCGAATAAAATCGCCAACGACGACTTTCAAATGAGTTTCATCTAGCTTGCGTTTTTCTAGCTGATCAATAATGCGAACGGTACCCATTGGAAATGACTCTGTTTGCTTCATTTTGCCGTTATCCGAAAGCGTAACTTCTACACTGCCGCCACCGACATCGATCAAAACACAACGTCGATTTTTCAATTCGACTTCTTTGCTGACAGCCAGGTAAATTAATCGCGCTTCTTCCAGGCCATCGATAATTTCAACTTTGATTCCGCTTTTTTTTGCAATTTTATCAATGAATTCGAGTTTGTTTGTAGCTTCCCGCAGTGCGCTTGTGGCAACGGCGCGACAGCTTTGTACGCGGTATTTTTGATTGATATTTCGAAAATGTTCGAATGTTTCTAGGGAATCATTCAGCGTATTTTGCGAAATTGGTTTATCAAGAAAAACTTCCTTGCCTAAACGAATTGGAGAACGAATTTTTTTAATCTCTTGAAGAAGATGGGTTTTGGTAGATGAGTCATAGGAAACCTCTGAAATTATCATCCGTATTCCATTTGATCCAATATCGATAGCTGAATAGACTTTACCCATGTTTGACATTGTGATTCAAATATTGTTCGATGTAAAGACTTGAGGGGGCCTTCCTATGGGAAAAATTATATCTTTCGTATTTTTACTGATTCTGCCATTTGTTGTTCAGGCACAAATGAAATCAGAAAACTGGGAGATCGAAGGCGAGGTGGACGTGTTGACTCGTATTGGATCGCAACCATCCTCGGAACGTGGTCAAGTGGCGTTCTCTGTTCCCTCGTTAAAATTGTCCGGCGATTATTTGATCGAGAAAAATAATTCTGTCTATTTCCAAGTTCAGATGGCTGAAAACCGAAGCAAAGACACTAAAAAATTCCAAACAGAGCTTAGCCGCGCTTATTACCAGCATCTATCAGGCGATGACTCGTGGATTTTTCGTTACGGCTTGATTAAGAGTGATTATTTGGAAGACAACGAATTGTTACTCGACTACGATGTGGTGCCCGAGTTTCGAGCGTTTGCTAATCGCTATAATTATCTACCTTCAGCGGATGTGGGTTTAGAAATCCGTTACGTGACCAGTCCCTATCTAGATTTTTCTTTAGGGGTCTTTAACGGTGAAGAAAATACGGCTAAAGAAGATGGCATGCACAAAGATGTCTACGTCGGTATAAACTACGATGATTCTAGCTTTCACTTGGCATTGCTGGCGATACGCGGGTCCTACGACGAATACGAAAGTCCGTTAAACACCAAAGAGCGCAATTTAGCTCGCATCGTCTGGAAAGGTGGTCTTGTGGAGCTTGGCGTAGAAGGACTAACTTCCAAAGAGTTAGGCAATGCTACACAAGCATACGGCCGTGCTGAGGGGTGGGACGGAACTGCCTATCCCGAAACTGTGGTGCTAGCGGAAGGCGCGTCTGCTTGGTTGTTGTTTAAAATCGACTCCGAAATGCAATTCTTAGCGCGTAAGGACTATTTGGATCCCTACAAAGAAGTAAAGTTGGACGAAATCGAGTCTGAAAACTTAGCTATGATCGTCAAAGACAAATTCAGATCATGGGTACTTGGATATACTAAAACAGTTTACAAAGACCTGCATTCTACCAAATCGCCCGAGAAGGAATTCGGGTTTGTCGGACTTAGGCAAATTTTCTGATCGAGTCCCCACAATTTAAGAATCCGCCTAGATTTTCCCCAAAAGTATGTTAGATTTTTGTTAGGGGCTTGTCGGTGCTTAGTACAGCATTTACAAGTCTATCAAATTTAGATAACTAACAAACATGGAGCTTTCGTTGGAACGCGCTTTAGATACTCAAATAGATGAAGCTAAAAGATTAATTTTAATCATGGCTGGTAGCGTGGAATTGGCTCTTTTCGAAGCCACAGAAGCTCTACTTGGACGCAACTCATCTAAGCTAAAAAACATTCACCAAATTGAAAATAAAATTAACGAAGATCACATCAAGATCGATGAGTGCTGCTTGAACATTCTAGCTAAGCAAAGTCCGGTCGCTAAAGATTTACGCATTATTTTATCGATTTTAAAAATCAACACGGACTTAGAACGTATGGGCGATCAGTGCACGAATATCGCCCACACAACCCAAGATTACCTTTCACGAAAAGACTTACAACAAGTCAGCCTGATTTCTGAAATGAGCGAATTTGTTCGTACTATGGTAAAAAAATCCTTGGACTGTTTTGTACGTGGCGACGCTGTGGGCGCCAAATCTATTCTTGTGATGGACGACGAAGTGGACGAACGTAAAAATCGAGTTTTTAGAGAGCTTTGCGAACACATGAAGAAAAATCCAGACGATGTGGATGCCAGTTTGGATTTAATTTTAATTGCACGTAACTTTGAAAGGCTAGGGGATCATGCAACCAACATTGCAGAAGACGTCATTTTCGCCTACACGGGCAGCGATATCCGACACGGTGGTAAATCTGGATCCTAATATCCTTGTTGTCGAAGACGAAACAGAGATCAGAGAATTAATTGCTCTGCATTTGCTACGACAAGGTTTTAAAGTAACTGAATGTGATAACGTATCTGACGCCATCGAACAGCTCGAGAAAAAGAAATTCGATGTCATCCTTCTGGATTGGATGTTGCCCGGTTTAAGCGGCATGGACCTTCTCGGCTTCCTGAAAGATAAAGAAATCGACACCCGCGTGTTGATGGTGACCGCAAAGACGGATCCTGCCGATATCGTACAGGGTCTGGAGAGCGGCGCTGACGACTACCTAACTAAACCGTTTGACCCAACAATTCTGATGGCTCGAGTTCGAGCGGTCATGAGACGCGTTCCTAAGAAAGATAGTACAGATACTCAGGAAGAACTGACTGTTGGCCCCCTTTATATTAATTTTCGCACCTATGATGTGATGCTGAACAATGAGAAATTGCATTTAACTCCCAGTGAATTTAAGTTATTAGGGATTATGATCCAAAACCAGGGTCGCGTGTTGACTCGGGATAACCTCATCGAGAATATTCAAGGTGAGGGCGTGAATGTGATTGGTCGTACGATCGACACTCACGTTTTTGGATTAAGAAAAAAACTAGGTAGCTGGGGAGATCGCATTGAAACAATTAGGGGAGTTGGTTACCGGGTTAAGACGGAATCTAACTAGTTTTACTTTTTTTCATTTCCCGTGGCGCATATTCTTACAGTTTTTCATCATCCAGGTCGTATCGTTTAATATTTTATTTCTTGGACTGTTTTTCACGCAACTGGGAACGCTAAAATGGATTTCATTATTCTTTTTAGGTTCGGTTGCGGTGTCGTTAACAACGGCCTTCTTTTTCACACAGCCGATTCACCGTATTTATATGAAAATTTTAAAACTATCGTACAAAAAAGCGATGCGTGAGTGGCGACCGGAAGCCGACGATTTAACAGAAGAGGAAGTCGGCGAATTCTCTGTTTTGGAAAAAGGTTTGAATAAAATTCAGAAAAAATTGAAAAAACGAAAAGAGCAGCTCTACCGTGAACGCGAAGAGACTCAAGCCTTTATGTCTTCTGTGCAAGAGGGGCTAGTTAGTATTTCTACTAACGAAAAAATTACGTTTTTCAATTCGCGATTTGCGACGTTATTTTTAGATTCAGGACAGATGAATCAAGAGCAGATTTTTTTAACAGACGTATTCCGAGATCCTGTTATTTACAATTCATTCCGCCGAGTTTTGGTTGAAGGTCATTTAGTCAAACTTGAATTGCAAATGGAAACCAAACTGGATGCAAGCACTCGTCATTTCTTGTTATCACTGAGTCCACTCAGAAAAGGCAAGACGAACGAAATTTATGGAATGATCGGAATTTTCCATGACATTTCGGACATTAAAAAAACAGATCAAATTCGCATCGACTTTGTTGGCAATGCCTCTCACGAGCTACGTACGCCGTTGACGTCGATCAAAGGTTATATTGAAACACTGAAGCAAGATTTTGAGGCTGGCAATACCGCCCAGGCCGGCAGTTTCCTGCAAATTATTACACGTAACGTGGATCGATTAATTGATTTGGTGACGGATCTGTTAACGATTTCGACCTTGGAATCGCACCCGCAAGTTAAAACGACAGTGGTTAATCCAATGCAGCTGAGTAACTTGGTCGTGTCTGATCTAATGATATTGGCGCAAACAAAGAATCAGAAAATTTTCATTAACGTAGAAGTAGATTCCCTTCGTGGAGATGCCGAAAAAATGGATCAGGTTCTTAGAAACCTAGTCACGAACGCTATTAAATATATTCCGGATGGAAAAGAAATTCATGTAGCTTGGGAATATGACAGTGAAGGCGTTGTTGTTTTAAAGGTTCGTGATAACGGCCCTGGCATTCCCAAAGAACATCATGATCGATTGTTTGAACGCTTTTATCGCATCGACAAAGGCCGCTCTCGCGATCGTGGCGGCACAGGCCTTGGATTAGCTATTGTAAAGCATATCGTGCTCGCTCATGGCGGTCGGGTTGAATTACGAAGTGAGATGGGCAAAGGTTCAGAATTTATTTGCTATTTTCCGCAGCCAGAAGGTTTAACTAGCCTTAGGTCGGGACATTAGTTCTTTAGTATTCTTGAAATTCTAAATTCTTTTAATGATTGGTAGCCGTAAGTCTTTTTACGGAAGATATCTACGATTTCTTCTTCTAGATCGGTTAGGACCTCTCTAAAGACCGGTTCTGGTATCGTATTCGACATTAACAGGTATTTAACAAATTGATCACGCACACGCTTTACGAATTGAGATGTCGTTTCGTTCAGATTCGACGAATCTCGTAGGTAAGTGATAATCAGTTCAATTAATACTTGTTTATCGTTCATACTAAGAGTTTCGGAAATTGATCTCGAACCTTTAAAGAAAAAAGGGCTTGTAAAAAATCAGAACAGAAATCAAGGAAAGTTTGATAGTTCGAGCAAAAGTTGTATCATTTTGAACGGACGTAAACACGAAGGCCTAGTAGGTGATCTAGTGAAAAGTATGAATTTTCTAGAATTTCAAGGCGGGGTCGATCGGCTACGCAAGCTGATTGTCGGGACCCAGCTGCAGGATTTTAGCGTTCTTGATAAGGATTTGCTGCTTCTTTTCTATGCGGCAAAATCTTTTATTCTAAGGTTATCACTGCGTACACCGCCCGTATTTTTTTTAGAATCATCAGATTACAAATTAGAAAAAAATTCTTTGAAAGTTCCGCTCGCTTTGTTTTTAAGTAAACATTTTTTAAGAAAAACGGTCGCTGATGTGAAATATTTAGACGAGTGGGGACGTAAATTCGAGATCCATTTGTTGGACGAAAAAAATAATCTATTTGTAATTGAAGTGACTTTAGTTCCTGGCTTTCAAAATGTTGCCTTGTCAGCGAAAGATGATGGCAAATCGAAACAAATTCATTGGAACAAGCCTCGTGAATTGTCAGAATTTTCAGAACAAAAAACAGATGTTTCTGATTTTCGTTCGCTCGATGTCATTCGGGATGAATGGTATAGCGAAAAAAAATCTAGTGGCGGAAAATCAGCACAAAATGTTATCGCTAACGCTGATGCAGAACCTGATTGGAAGTTAGAAATCCGTAAAAAGATAAGAAAGAAAACGGAAGCTATCGATAAAATAAAACAGCAAAATTCCGACAACGAGATCAGCGTGACTCGACTATATGAAATTGGCGAGCTACTGAAATACCAAACGGTCAAGCAGCTGGATCCAGCCCAGCAAGAATGGCTTCGCCTGAATCATCCAAAAAATATCGATCGCGAGCACATTTTCAAAAAAGCCAAAACATTAGCCTCGAAAAAAGAAGGCATGGCCGGCCGAATTGAAATGCTGTTAAAAGAAATTAGTAGTTTGACAGAATCTTTGGATGGGCCAGCTCCAAAGGCGAAACATAAGATTTCCGCGATCACCAAGGGTGATGTCGACACTCGGAAGTTCGAAGTAAATCAGAATGTAAGTTTATACATGGGAAAAAATGCGAGAGACAACGTTGAGCTGCTTAAGAGTTCGCAGCCCTGGGAGCTCTGGTTCCATTTGAAGGACTATCCCAGTGCCTATGCAATCACACGTCGAAACAAGTCCATAGCGGTCGGGCACGCGGAGCTTATAAAAATGGCGCTTTGGTTTGCCAAAGAGTGTTTTAAAAATCAAAAGGAGAAATCTCCACAACATATCGAAGTGATTTATACCGAATGTCGCTTTGTAAAGCTGCTCAAGGGAGACAAGCTGGGACGAGTGACTCACACGAACACAAAGACATTGCGCGTATCAACCTCTTGAGCAACCGCTTGACAGTGAAGTCCGGGATGAAGACACTTTTTTATACGACTTCATACTAAAGAGGTGTTTACAATGATAGAAGTACAAAATTTGACTAAGGAATACGGTTCGCTCAAAGCCATCGACAATGTTTCTTTTTCTATCAAGAAAGGCGATGTGGTCGGTTTCTTGGGACCAAATGGTGCCGGTAAATCAACGACGATGAAAATTATCACAGGGTTTATGGCGCCATCAAGCGGTTCCGCGTCCGTGGCGGGATTTGATGTTTTTGAAAACCCGATCGAAGTGAAAAAACGAATTGGGTATTTGCCAGAAACACCGCCGGTCTACGCGGATCAATATGTGTCCGAGTATTTAAAATACGTCGCCCAACTAAAAAAAGTTCCCAAAGATAAAGTGGCCAAGTTCGTGGACCGCGCCATTGAAAAAACAAATTTGGGATCTGTTAGAAATCGATTGATTCATCATTTGTCGAAAGGATTTAAACAACGCGTGGGAATTGCCCAGGCCATTGTTTCCGATCCTGAAGTTTTGATTTTGGATGAACCAACAGTGGGCCTAGATCCAAAACAAGTGGCCGAGATTCGTGACTTAATCAGCGAATTAAAGGGCCAACATACAATTATTTTATCAACGCATATTTTACCTGAAGTTCAAGCAACGTGTGAAAAAGTAGTGATCATCAGTAAAGGCAAAATTGTAGCCCAAGATACGATTGATAATTTGTCTAAATTAGAAAAAGGCCAAGGTCGCCTTTTTGTTCGCCTTAGAAAAGAAGTTTCTGATTTGGGATCCGTCATCGCCGGAATCGACGAGGTATTAAGTGTTGATGTAGGTACTAATAAAAAAGAATGGCGTATTGAGTACAAGGGCGATGATGAAACTATCGATAAAGTTTCGTCTAAAATCGTCAGCAACGGACTGGGCTTGATTGAGCTAACGCCGTCTCGAGTTGATTTAGAAGACGTCTTCTTGAAACTGACTTACGGAATGGAAAAGGGAGTATAATATGTCTGGTATTATGACGATTGCATGGAAAGAATTTAGAGGATTCGTGAAGAGTCCCACATTCTACATCATGATGGCCATGTTAACTTTGATTTTAAGTCTTTTGTTTACGATTCAATTACAAAAGTTTTTTCAAGCGGGCAGTATGGCGATGATGCAACCGGGAGCCGGTGCACAAATGAATATTCACTACACGGTGTTTTTAAATCATCTGCAAATTTTAAATTTGCTTCTTATCTTTATTGTTCCGGCAATTACAATGAGACTTTTTGCGGAAGAGAAAAAGTTAAGAACATTCGATTTGCTTTTGACGTCACCTCTTAAGTCCTACGAAATTGTTATTGGGAAATACTTGGGCGCGCTCATGGCGTTGTTTGTCGTTTTTGCTATAGCATTTTTGTATCCGCTAGGTACGGCTCTATTTGCTGACTTTAGTTGGGCGCCGTTGATTATTGCTTTCTTCGGTATCTATCTGATTGCGGCTATCTATGCGGCGATGAACCTGTTTTGCTCGAGCTTATCAGAAAGCATTTTGATTTCATACGTTATGGCAGCGCTTTTAAATATTGCTGTTTGGTTTGTATCTCAAGGTGTTGAATTCGCGGATTCGCAGTGGGCAAGAAATATTTTAGAACATATTTCACTTAGTTTTCATATTTCTGGATTAATAGAGGGAACAATTAGATCTAATTCTCTGATTTACTTTTTCAGTGGTATTTGTCTATTTCTGTTTCTAAATGAACGTGTCGTCGAATCTCATCGCTGGAGGTAATTATGAGCAAATTAGGTCAACTGAGTTTATTGTTTTCGGGATTGTCACTAGCAGCCTTCGGAATTACACGATTTTTTATTCGTGAGTGGTATCCATTTTATTGGGTAATTATTGGTTTAGTTGTTTTCTTTCTGCTGGCGGCCTTTTTATTTGATCGTAAGTTCTACACAGAATTTTTGTCGATGAAGACCACCAAGCACGGCATGAATATGGGAGTGATGATCCTTTTAGTATTTGCGATCATTTTCATGGTGAATTTTATTGGTGCTCGTAACGTCAAAACGTTCGATTTTTCTCAAGCTAAGCGAAATACTTTATCAGACCAAAGTGTTAAACTGTTAAATAGTCTGAAAGAACCTTTGAAAGTTCGCTTTTTTTATCACGAGAAAGAAAAAGAATCGGAAGAAAATCGCCGCGCATTTCGGGAGCTAATCAGAAAGTATCAAGATGTGACTAGTCTAATCAGTCTTGAATTTGTAGAAATTAACGAGCGTCCGGACCTTGCGGAAGAATATGGTATCAAGCAAGGTAAAGGGATTGTTTTTCTTGAATATAACAAGAAGAAGCAAAGTATCGAGAAAATCGATGAACAGGACATGACTCAAGCTTTGATTCGCGTAATGAGTGATAAATCTAAAAAGATTTATTTCACAGACGGGCATGGCGAGTTTTCATTGTCTGACTCAAGCAGCGCCAAGGGCATGGGTCGCCTGAAAACAGTTTTGGAATCTAAGAATTACCAAGTGGCCAATTTAACATTAGCGCAAACGGGTAAGGTTCCTGACGATGCCGATGCTGTGGCCATCGTGTCTGCGGATCAAGGATTCCTAGAGCACGAAACCAAAGCATTGACTGAATACGCAAAAAACGGTGGAAATTTAATTCTAGGTTTAGAGCCGAAAAACAAATCGGGTTTGGATGCTTGGGTTAAAAGTTTTGGATTAGAGCTACAAAACGACTATTTAATTAGCGTTAGCAATACACCGCTACCTAAAGGAATCACGTTTGCATTTCAATACTCGGGTACAAGTGAAATCACAAAAGCATTTCCTAAAAATCAGGTGGCATTGTTTTTCTTGCCTCAATCTATAAAAAAATTGGCAACCGCTCCGGCTACAATCACCTACGACGAGTTAGTTAAAGTCGGACCGGCCGTATCAATGGTGGATATCAAAGCGCCTATGCCAAAAGATGAAGGTAACTACACGTCAGTGTATTACGCTAAAGGAAAGTTGACGGCAGATAGCAGTAAAGAGTTTCAGCTAATTCTATTCGGTGATGCCGATATATTTACTAACGACTTACTAGATGCGAATATGAATAAAGACCTAGTTTCAAATTCATTTTCACAATTAGCAAAAGACGACAACTTAATCAGTATCAGTCCAAAAGAATTAACCAAAACAGAGATCGATCCGTCGCAATCAAAGCAGGCCTTTTTCTATTTTGGTATTGTCATTCCACTTCCTATCATAATGCTCATTTCCGCGATCGTAATCTGGTATAGAAGGAGAAATGCGTAATGAAAAAAAACAAAGCGACTTGGATTTTAGTTGGCGTCGTAGTGCTGCTGTCGCTTTATACTTACTTTGGTGAGTATCAAGGTAAAGAGAAAGAGAAAACTCGAGAAGAACAGCAGGCGGTGATTCTAAAAGGAATCAACGCCGATCAGGTCAATTTAATCGAGATAAATAATCTTCAACAAAAAATTACCTTAAGCCGCAGTAGTGACGGGTGGAGTGTAACTTCGCCCATCAAAGATTCTGCAGATAATTCAGATATTGAAAGCTGGTTAAAGCAGTTAACGGAAGAAAAAACGGTATCCGTGGCTGTTGAAGGCGCCGATATTAAATGGCAATATTTTGGATTTGATCAGCCGGCCAGAACAATTACAGTCAAAACAAATTCAAATCAACAGATGACGGTAGAAGTTTCTGATAAAAAGAATTTCGAAGGAAATTGCTTCATTCGTTTTCCTGGTGAAAATAAAGTTATGGTCGGATCTTCGGGTTGGGACACCTATTCGACGAAAAAAGTTTTTGATGTTCGCAACAAGCATATCTTTAGACATCAACTATCAAATGTTCAATCATTCCAAATTAAGAACAAAATTAATACGATCGATATTCAAAACAAAGACGCTAAATGGATAACACCGGGTCAGCCGACTCTGTTGTTAGATCAAAACGCCATTCGTGAAAACATAAATAAAATTAACGACCTTAAAGCCATCGAATTTGTCGCCGAGAACGACGCTATCGCCGCCGAGAAAAAGAAACTTGGTCTTGGATCCAGCATAGTGACTGTCGATATCAAATTGTCAGAAGGCGCGTGGACTGCGAACTTTTACGAATCCAAAGATAAAGCCATATACGCAGAAGTGGTAAGCAATCAACTGTTTGTAAAGGTTGGTAACGATCTGCTCACTCGACTGACAGGCCTGACGCTGAACGATTTACGAGACTACCGCCTGCCATTTGCCAGTTTTGATAAAACTAAAGTCGAAAAATTCGCCTATGATACCACTTTGAAAAAGGCCTCTTTAACAAAGAAGAATAGCCTGTGGGAAGTGACTCCGTCCGACAGCGCGAATGAAGTTCAGCAAGATAAGGTTTCTGGTCTGCTTGAAGTAATTAAAAATATCGTAGCGAAAGAATACGTGTCGGCAAAAGCGGTGAAGAAAGATATTTCGAAGCAGCGTATAGTTTTTAAAGATGCCGCTGATCAAGTGTATTTTGAATTGCAGTTTTCAGATGCCGAAACTAAAAAAGTTAAAAATGAAGAAAAAACGATTCGCTACGCTAAAACCAATCTTTATGATGAACCATTCGTAATGGATGAGTCAGAATTTAATAAGTTGAATTTGAACGATATTATTAAAATTAAAGTTAACAATGAAGGTAAAACTCTTCCTGTTGATGTTAAAAAAGAAGAAAAAAATGGCAAATGAAATTAAAATCTTCTCTCCAACACGAGTGGATTTGGCGGGTGGCACATTAGATATGTGGCCGTTGTTCAATTTTGTGGGTGGCGCTAAAACGGTTAACGTCGCTATCGACGTATACTCGCAGGTTGAATTGACGAAACTAGCCGGCACAGAAGTTACCATTGAATCTAAAGATCTGAACTACGCGAAAACATTTCCGAACTTAGAGGCATTGCTAGCCAGTACGGATGCGCAATTGACTCTGTACAAACCTCTGCTTAGTTTTTTTAAACCAACGAGCGGATTTAAAATGGTGACAGCTTCGCAAAGTCCTGTGGGCGCGGGACTTGGTGGCAGTTCGAGCCTTGTGATTTCAATGATGAAAGCCTTTTACAAAATGTCAGGCCAATCTATCCCTTCAAGCCACGAAGTAGTTAATATTGCCCACAACATGGAAGCTCAGATTTTGAATACGCCGACGGGCACGCAAGATTACTATCCCGCGTTCAGTGGTGGTCTGAATATTCTTGATTACAGTGTGACAGGGATTCAGCAAAAGGTAGTTCCGATCAATAGCACGCCACTTAAAGATTATTTCTTACTAGTGTACACGGGTAAGGCTCATCATTCGGGAATAAATAATTTTGAAGTTTTAAAGTCGGCCGTGACAAAAGATGCCAAAGTTTTATCGGCACTGCAGAGCCTGAAAGAGGTCGCAGCCAAGACCGCCGAGTATTGTTTAACTAACGAATGGAAAAAACTGCCGGATATTTTTGAACAGGAATATAAGTTCCGAATTCAGCTTACAGAGAGTTTTTCAAGTCCTGAAATTCGTCAGATTAAAGAAATTTCTCAGAAAACAGGTCAATCCCAGGTAAAAATTTGCGGCGCCGGAGGGGGCGGCTGCGTTCTTGTCTGGACAGCTCCTTCGGAGCGATCTAAAATTATAAAAGAATGTCAAACTCAGGGCTTCCAAATTTTGAATTCTCAACCAGTGGATCTGGCTTCCACCGATTCATAGGCCTGTCTTTGTCCGGGGGAAAAAACGACAAGGCGTGCATTGCCGTGATCGAATACTTCCCCAAATATCACAAAATATTTCTTACTAAAATTTATGACCGCATCGTTGGCGACATCAATCATTCGGCCGATCAAAAAATTATCGAAATTTTAGAATCCTATAAAGAATCAATTGAATATATTTCCGTCGATACGCCATTTCAGCAACCATTGTGCATCGATTGCAAACTTAAATGCCCCGGCTATGAAGTGTGCAAAGTAGACCACATCGTGTGGATGCGTAAGCAAATTCAAAAGAAGCAGAAAAAGAAAAAAGTAAAAAAGCAATTTACGCCGTACACACAAAAAGCCGTTGAGTTCATCGTTAATGACGAACTTGAAGAAAATTTTCAATTGCCTCATGCCTTGGGCGCGAACTCAGCGCCGCTATTAGCGCGCTGTATGTTTCTTAAACGAAGATTTTCAGGAAACTGGATCGAAGTATTTCCTAAATTATCGGTGTGGCGTATTGGCCGCGCGATGAGCATATCCAAAGGTGATTTACGTTTCCACAGACATTCAGTCACAGGAAACGAAGTGCGCGAAAATATACTCGAAGAACTGGTCGATCACAAACTAGCATTTGTGTACGAGGCCGACAAAAAAATCATGGTTCAAAACAACCACGCCTTTGAAGCCTTTGTCTGCGCCCTAACGGGGTTCCTAAAGTTCTTCGACCAAACCGAAGAGCGCCCCAAAGATTTCCCAGAAAATGAAAGCTGGGTTGATTTTCCCAAAGAGAAAATCAAATGGGATAACGTTTAGACATAAAACCAACTTGCCTGTTTTTTTTTGCAGGACTTTGAAATAGTTAAATCCACTGACATAATCTTAACTTGTTTTTCATTTCTAGTTTCCTGACACTCGTAACTAAACCGATAAACTTTAGTGAGTGATTCAGGAGTTTTTATGAAAAAATTAGCGATATTGATGATGATATTCATCTTGCCTTTAACAGGGGCGGCTTCGCATAGAATTCCAATTAAGGCGAATATTAAGTCTTCAGTTGTTAAGGATAAACAAAAATCTTCCTCGAATAAAAGTTATAGCGATTGGTCCGTTCACCAGCTGGAAGACCAAATAGTAGGGACTGAGGTAACTTATTATTTTGATTTGGAAGTTCTGCACGGTTTGGTGCCGGGGCTTGTAATTTCAAACCGAACTTTAACAGTTTTGGGGTCATCAGATATTACACATTTGTCCGATGAATGTGCGGGGACTACGACACTTGTCTGCCGAGTCTATTTTACCGTACAAAAGTCCTCCCAAGGAGTCGCATCGATAATGTATTTGATGAACTTGGATGCATCGCGCCCCGATCTGGAACTTCTTAACGAGAGCTATTATAATACAATTAATTTAGGCATTGTTAGAAATCCTGCCGACGATAAGAATCAAACTAAATGCCCTGGATCTATTTTCAGACCAGATACGCAATCGGTTGGAGAGGAAATAGAAATCATAGGCAGCCCCGCTTCTTTGATGTGGTCGTCGTCCTATGCGAATGAATACTTGGCTTACTACAAATCAATTTCCCGATCGAGTTCGTTTTATCCAGAAGGTTGGAATATATCTTTGCAGCATCAATACGACAGAAGCTTGAAAAGATTGTTCAGGGGAACCGGGCAATCAGAGCCTCTCGAATATCAAAATGTCGGTGTAACTGATTATGTTGTAAGCTCGCAAGGTGACGAAGTTTATGTTTTTAATTATCTAAACGGAAGGCACCTTCAAACTCTGAAAGCTCTGACAGGTGCGGTTAAATATAGTTTTAATTATGATGGTTCAAATCGGCTTGCTAGTATCGTGGATGGATTTGGCAATCAAACCACTATCAATCGAGATGGGTCGGGAGTCTTAACTTCGATCACGTCTCCATATGGGCAAGTGACAAATATTTCTCTCAATGGATCTGGTTTGATTTCAAGTGTGACAAATCCAAATGGCAAAATATATGCGATGACATATAAATCAGGTACAGAGCTTCTAGAAACTTTTACCAAACCTGAGGGGCAAGTTTCTGCATTCGTTTACGATAGCGATGGTCGACTTTCGCAAGATATATCTTCGGCCGGAAACGGTTGGACTATTTCACAAAATACGACAAGTACTGGAATCGTAAGTGTTTCTTCGCAAGTGGGAAGAACAACAACCAGCGAGCATTTTCCCGGAAAAACCTATGTCAAAAAAGTAACCGATTCGACGGGCATGGTTTCACAGTACGAAAACCGAGAAGACGGTACTATCATAAATGCGAATCCAATTATTAGAACTGAATTAAGTGTCGCCGAAGATCCTCGTTTTGGGTATCTTAATAAAGTTCCAAGCTCTCTAGTTACCAAAATGGATGGGATTAGCAACACAACGACCTATTCACATTCTGTCTCTGGGTTTGCTGGACTTTTTAGTTACGGTTCGCTTACGGATACACAAACGGTGAGTGGGCGAACTACCACAAATGTGTTTAATAAATCCGCTATGACGAATACGACAACAAGTCATGAGGGTGCGGTCTTATCTGTCAAACTAGACAGCAATGAGCTTCCTATTGAAGTGAAAGTAGGAAATGACACAAAAACCGATCTCACCTATGACAGCTATGGCCGTTTAACAAACACGATACAAGGAACAAAAGATAGTACTACATTTGCCTACAATACGGCCGGTTTTGTTCAATCAATTACAAATGCGCTGAGTGAAATTACAAGTTTCACTTACGATTTAGCGGGCCGAGTATTAACAAAAACGTTGCCTGATTTGCGGGTGATTTCTTATTCCTATGATGACAATGGGAATCTGGTAAGTGTAACCCCACCAAGTCGCCCTTCCCATGGATTGATTTTAAATGTAAAAGAGCTTTTAGATACGTATTCGCCGCCGACATTGACTGGTTTGTCCGTGAAAAACACGACTTATGCTTATAACCAGGACAAGCAATTAACCCAAATTACGCGACCTGATTCTGCTGTCATAAATTTCACCTACAATGTGACAACTGGCTTGTTAACTACGCTGGGTCTGCCAACAGGTAATTATTCTTACACATACAAAACGGGCGCGCCGATGCTTGATGTTGTCTCTTCGCCGGACGACTTCAATAATACGTTTTCATGGTATGGCCGAAATGTGAAATCCGATGCGCAAAAGCAAATTTCAACAGGGAATTTATTTGGTAAGGTCACATTTTCATATGATGTCGATCACAGGTTAAGTGCGCGAACTATCCAAGGTCGCTCGGGCGCGACGACCTATACGCAAAATTACACATACAACAATGATAGCCAACCAACACAAATTGGTGATATGACCTATGCCTATAGTTATCCATCTGGACGATTAAGCACTACTACGCTTGGAAAAATTTCAGATTCCAGAACGTATGATACTTATGGAAAACTTGCGACCTACACAGCGATTTATACACCTA
>CAZCHT010000053.1:0-27972 GCA_964498705.1 uncultured Bdellovibrio sp.
AATGTCATTTTGTCTTCTCACTCCTTTCACTACTGTATATTTATTCCGCAAAAAGCCTATGTATATGATTTTCTTTTTACTGAATATTTATAGATCTGTAAGTTTATACTTTAGATACTTATTTAAACTGTGCATTTGAATATCTAAGATAAATACTCCTGCATTCTTTTATAGCTTGAATAGGCAAATCCAATTCCAATCGCAAATAGTGCCAAAATATTCTGGATGATGAAATATGAAGATGCATCTTTTAACATTAAGCCTCGCAAAATTTCGACATAGAATTTTAAGGGGTTTATATTAACCATCCATTTCATAATAGTTGGCATGTTATCTATTGGAAACATGATCCCAGCTAGTAAATTAGCAACAAAAAGAAAAATAAATCCACCGAGCATTGCTTGTTGTTGGTTTTTTGCAAAAGTTGAAATAAATGTTCCGACATTTACGGTAGAAAATACAAATGCAAAAACGGAAAGACCTAATAAAAAATAACTTCCATTCATCGGAACTCGAAACACTACTATTGCAAAAAACAAAATTGTAATGGCATTGATTATTCCTAAAATAAGAAATGGGATTGTTTTTCCTAAAATCAATTCAATACTGCTTATAGGTGAAACCAGAATCATCTCAAGGGTTCCCATTTCTTTTTCTCGAGAGAGCGACATGCTCGTTAGAAGTACAGTTATCAATCCTACAATCATTGCCATTGTACCAGGAATTAGAAAATAAGGACTTCGCATCTCTGGATTGTATAAAGTTCTAATATTTAAAGATAGAGGTGGTGTCACTAGGCCCATAATTTTAGTAGATAGAATAGTGTTAACATATCGTTCAACTGATTGTGCTCGAATTAAATTGGTTCCATCAACAATAAGTTGGTATCCTTTTTTGCCTCTTTCCTGGTCCTTAGCTGTTTTGTCCAATGGAGCAAAAAGAACAGCGTCTAGTTCTCCATTTTTCATTTTTAGAGAAATATCATCACCATGTTTCAAGGGCACAATTTTAAACCACCCACTTTTTTCAACATGATCTATCAATTGAACAAACTCTGCATCTGAAACAGAGTATTGAAATCCAATTTTTATGTTTTTAACCTCAGTTGATATCGCGACGGCAAAAACAACCATCTGAACTACTGGAAGTATAAAGAGCACAATTCTCATTTTTGTATCGCGAAGAATTTGAGCAAATTCCTTCTTGATAAAACCACGAATAGTAAATAGAGATTTATATAAACTATTCATGAGTTCTCCAGATTTGACTTAAAGTTTTTAAGTGCTAACAAAACAAGAACTGATGAAAGTATAACGAGGGCGATTGATGGAGCAATTATATTGCTTATATCTGCCCCTTTAAGAAATATTGAGCGGCTAATTAATATGTACCATCGAGCAGGTAGAATAGATGTTAGCATTTGAAAAAACGTAGGCATATTTTCGATGGGAAAAATGAAACCTGAAAGCAAAAGCGAAGGAAGCAAACCAGTGATCATTGAGATTTGCATCGCGAGTTGTTGGTTCTTGGCTAAAATTGATATAAGAATTCCTTGAGCAAGGCAGCTCACTAGAAATACAATGCTTGTGATAATAAATGTTATTAGGTTTCCGCTAAATGGAATTTCAAAAACCATAAAAGAAACTATCAAGACCAATACGAGTGCCATGATTCCAATAAAAAGATAAGGGATCATTTTTCCTAAAATGATTTCAATAGGTTTTACAGGTGTAGAAAGCAACAGCTCCATTGAACCATTTTCCCACTCTTTTGCGACAGTAAGAGCTGTTAGTAGGATCGATATGAGAGCCAAGATTATTGCTGTAAGGCCAGGAACTACAAACCAAGAACTTAGTAGTTGTGGATTGTAGTAAAATTGTTCATTAACTTGAAAATTTTGCTTTACTTCAAAGTAATCCACATTAACAAAGGATGTAAACTTAGCAAGATATCCCATAATAACTCCAGCTGTAGAGTTATCAGCTCCGTCAAGCAGAACCTGAACTTGAGATGGTTTTTTAGAAATAATATCTTTTTCGAAATCAGGTGGTATCTGTACAAATGCTTTTACATTACCATTTTCAATTTCTTTAAAAGCATCTTCAACGCTATAAAGTTTTTCTTTGATTTTAAAGTATCCAGAATTCTCAAGCTTTTGCAGAAAGTCTCGTGATTGAGTTGATTGACTTTGATCCTGATAGGCAATCGGAATATCTTTTACATCGAAGTCGATTACAAAGCCGAATACTAATACGATGAAAAGCGGAACGACGATGGCTATTGCTAATGCATAGGGATCTCTAAAGATATGAAATTTCTCTTTTTGGGCGATAGATATAATTCTTTCGATAGATTCATTTCTCATTATCTGTCTCCTTCAACTAATCTGACAAAGACATCTTCTAAATTGGGTTCGATTTCCTTTATAAAAAAAGAGCCTGCATATTTCTTTAAAAATGGCTCTAATGAATTTTTATTTTTTAGAATCAAATGATAACGTGATCCGAAAGGCAGTAAGCTGATTATGTTTTCATCATTTTTTAGTATATCAATACTATTATTTGAAGCATTTAGTTTTGTGATTTCAAGAAGAGGTTCTGGGAAAACATTTTTTTTTAGATTTACGGGCGAATCAAGTGCGATCATTTCGCCAGTTCTCATTAGCGCAATGCGGTCACAGTATTCAGCTTCATCCATATAGTGAGTCGTAACAAAAACGGTTTTCCCTTTTTTAGAAAGCATACGGATGAGTTCCCAAAACTTATTTCTGTAAAAAGGAGTAACTCCAGCTGTAGGTTCATCTAGAAAGATTACTTCAGGATCATGAAGCATTGAAACGACTAATGAAACCTGTTGCTTTATTCCTCCGGGAAGACTTGAAACCAGAGTATCCAAAGCATAGTCGAATCCAATAAAATCTAAAAGTTCTTTGATTCTTTTTTGAAAGAAAGATCTCTCAAGTTTTCTCAGGCTAGAATTGAAAGAAAGATTTTCATATACAGTTAAATCATCATATAAAGTGAACTTTTGCGACATGTAGCCAATTTGCTTTTTTAATGCACCAATGTTTTTGTACGTCTCATTATTAACGCTTACATCACCAGTCGTTGGATGTTGAACTCCACAAAGAACCTTGATTGTCGTAGTTTTACCAGCTCCGTTTGCGCCTAAGAATCCGAAAATTTCACCTTTCTTAACTTGAAATGAAATGTTCTTAACAGCATAGAAATCACCAAATTTCACACTTAAATTACTAACGACGACGGAGTTTTCGCTTTTCATACATTTTCCTTGGTATGATTTAAGTAGTATTCGTCAAATGTCTTAGCCTTGGCGCTCTCTAATAGATTTGCGGGAGTTCCTTTTGAAAAGAGTCTACCTTTATCCAAGAGATGAACGATATCACATCTTTCAGCTTCATCCATATATGAGGTTGCATAGACAATAATGATTTCATCAGATATGAGGTGATGAAGTAATTCCCAGAATTCACGTCGACTGATGGGATCAACTCCGTTGGTTGGCTCATCTAAAAGAAGGACTTTTGGCGACTGTAAGAGGGACAACATGAGGCCCAATTTTTTATACATTCCTCCAGACAGCTTTCCAGCAGGTCGATCTAGAAATTTATTAAGGCGAGTGATTTCTAATAGCTCTCGTGATTTTAATTCAAAGTATTTTTCATCAAGGCCATATAGCGATTTAAAAAAGTGTAAATGTTCTTCAATAGACAAGTCAGGGTATAAGCTTTGTCTTTGCGGCATATAAGAGATTTTATTTTTAATATGTTTAAAGGAGACTATTTTTGAATTTTCATAAAATTCAATATTTCCTGAGCTTGGCAATAACAATCCCATTAAATTTCGTAATAAGGTGGTTTTGCCTGCGCCCTCTGGACCGATGAGACCATGAAGTTTTCCAGACTCAAAAACATCTTCAATATCATTAAGTGCTTTGATATCACCAAATTGCTTTTGAATTTTGTTAATTCGTATTTGAAGAGTCATTATCTCTTAATCTCCATGTCTAAAGACATTCCAGGTTTTAGACGATTTTCTTTGTTTTCTACTTTCACTTTAATTCCGTAGACTAATCTTGCTCGCTCATCAAAAGTTTGCACATTTTTAGGTGTAAATTCTGCATTCTCATTTATTTTAATTACTTTTCCTGGGAAAGTGTCATTTGTTTCAGGTAGGATTAAATTTATTGAGTCACCAGTGTTAAATTTATTTATGAGTGTTTGAGGAATATAAAAATAGACCCAATAATTATTCTTATCTAAAACTGATAATAATTTTGTTCCTGGAGTTACATATTCGCCAATTTCATGAAAGTTGTTTGTGATAACTCCGTCCAAAGGAGATTTAATTTCACACCAGCCTTTTTTTATTTCGATTTCATTAAACAAAGACTTCGCTTTCTCAAAAGATTCTTTTGATCCAGCTCCACTGGTTGAAAGTTTTTTAGCACGATCATAGTCATCAAAAAGTCTGGCGAAGGTAACATTTATGTCTTCGCAATCTAGATTAATAAGGATTGTGTCTTTTTTAACTAGGTCGCCCTCCTTTACAGCAATACTTTTAATGTTACTGTTAAGTCTCGATGAAATTACGATTTGAGTAGCTTCAACGGTTCCCGAGTATCTCATTGGAGAAAATTTGTCCTTTAGAAATTTAATGGTCGCTACTGAAATAATTAGTACAGGGATTATTAGTAAGTATTTTTTATTAAAATTCATTTTATTCTCCGGCAATGTTAGCTAGTTGAATTAAGTTAAAAGTTATCTGATATACATTTGCGCTTAGATTTAGTTGCGCCTCTCTACTTTTTACATTGGCCCGTTCGACTTCTATAAAAGTCGTGTGGCCCTCCAGATAACTTTTATAAAGTAGTTTTGATATTTCATTTGATTCAATAATCTTCTTCTGAATGATTTCGTTTTGTTCTGTTAAGTTATCAATTCTCTTCAGCAGTAAGTGAATAGATTCATTTAAATTTCTTTCTTCGTTAAGGACTTGGTGACTCAATGCCAAGGCTTGATTTTGTTTTTCGCTTGCACTGTGAGATATTTCGCCGCCGTCAAATATTGGCATTGAAAGTGTTATGCCAACTGCATTTTGATTAAACTGAGTGAGGTCAGGTCCGTTTGGATAGTCAAGTGAGCTTTTAGCAAAAAGATTTACTTTCGGATACCTTTGTTTTGAAATTGAACTTGCTTGATTTTCAAGTGATTCAGATTGGTCTTTGAGGCTTTTTATTCTTGCATTTTCAATTGTGATATAATTTCTACTTTTGTAGCTTATAAAGCGGTTTTTAATAAACTCTAATTTTTCTAAATAGTTTTGAGCAGATTCAAAATTTGTTTCTTTTATTTTTTGAGAGGATGAAACTTTATATAGCTCGGATTTTTCAGCTTCAATATTAAATGAAGTTTCTTTTAGGAGAGATTCTAATTCATGGACTTCTTTTTGCGCTGTTAATAAGTCAAGCCTAGATCCTGAACCAAAACGTTGCTTGGACGAAACATCCTTCAATTGCTTTTGGGCAACTTTTAAAGAATTTGCAATTACGGCTCTTTTTTCCAAAAGCAACGCTAGGTTAATATAGTGAAAGCGTGATTTAAAAAGAACATTAGATTTTAAATTATTTACTTCATTTTTCTTTGCAGAAACATTCATATTCAATGATTTTTGAAGCTGTGATTTTGCGCCGAAATCGAAAAGAGTCATTGTTAGAGTTGGACCAATACTATAATTAATATTGTCCCCAAATTTGAGAACTCGACCTGGGGCTATATTTATTTCAGGTATTTCAGATAAGTATTTGTAACTTCCTTCTAATGAAAGTTTTGGGATGTAGTTAGAGGTGAGGGATTGACTTTTTTCTTGAATGGCAATGACTTCATACTCTTTAGACTTTATATCTAATGATTGGTTTAGAGCCACCACCTCTAAATCATTTAAAGTTAAAACATTGTTTTTACTGTCTGGCTCCGTGCCAAATGCATATAGAGGCGTGCTAATAATATAAATAATAGCTAGTATTTTCATATGGTTAAGTTTTGGCATATAGTTTCCTAAATTTAATAGTTGCATTGATGCAATACTTGCATATAATAAACATATGAGCAATAAAATAATAAATTCGCCGATAGAACGTTTCACAAGGATACTTTTTAGCAAAGTTATTGAGCGACTAGCAGTCGTCGTAAGTGAAGAGCATTTGAGCTTTTCTCAAGTGGCTGCTCTTCATATCATTGATCGCGACAAGACAGTTAATGTTAATGATATTTCAATTAAATTAAACCTTTCAATGTCTGCAACAAGCCGAATGATTGATGAGCTGGTCAAAAAAGAGCTCATTCAAAGAAAAGAAGATCAGGATAATAGGAGAGCTAAGATCATTTCTCTTACACCGTCTGGGGAAACGTTTATGAATAATCTTAGCGTTGAGCGTGTGAAAATAATTGAATTATCCGCAAGCACCATTGCAGATAAGATTCCTTTAAAAATATTAAAAATTATTAGTGGGAAACTTTTTAAAAACAATAACGAGGTAAAGCTATGAAACATGTATTAATGGAAGAGATTGCCCTAAGTGAAGATGGCAAAATAGTTAAAGTTTTATCAAACCCATCCTTCAAACTAATTGGGCTTGGTTTTAAAAAAGGGCAATCTTTAGATAAACATTCAACTTCGAGCAAGGCAATTCTGATTGTGCGATCTGGAAACGTCAATTTTTTTATTAACAGCGAAAAGTACAATTTACAAAGTGGTAGCTTTTTTGAAATACCAGAAAATGTCGAACACGAAGTCAAAGCTAATATAGATTCATATTTGTATTTAATTAAATAATGGAGAAAGAAATGAAAATTAGACTAGTCGCTTTACTTATAACAGTTACAAATATAGCAATAGCACAAAACCATGATCATCATTCCGGTCATGGTAAACAAATATCAAACAAAACCGAGTCAAAAATTAAGTTTACTCCCACTAGTGATCTAAAAGTTCGAATGGAAAAAATATTAAGTTTAATGAAAGAGTTAAATCCAAAAAAGGATGACGTTAAGGTTGTTAAGTCTTACGGCGATAAGATTACAGAAACAGTTAACGACATTTTCAAAACTTGCAAGCTTGAGCCTGACGCCGATGCCGCCATTCACCCTTCACTAGGTTTGATTCTTGATGGTTCCTCTGATTTTAAAAATGGTCAGTATGAGAGTGGTCATAAAAAAATACATAAGGCACTTCTAGGATACGAAAAGATGTTTAATCATGTTGGCTGGAAGCACTAGGAAGATAAACTGATTAGACTTTAAATTAGGTTCGATTTTCATTAATTTTGAAAGGAAAGATTAATATGGGAAATCAAAATGAGGGTAGAAAAAATCTAGTACTTGGGTTTTATGCAATGGCTGGATTTATGCTTTATGGTTTCTTATTAATATACCTAAGGGACTTCGCACCCAACGCTGCTGAGTGGGCTGCCGCCTATCGCAATGGGAAACACTTTGAGGCTAGATTGGCCCATGTGCATGGTAATCTTTTTGCATTCTTGAATATCGTCATTGGATATCTGCTGTTTAAGTTAGATATAAGTTTTAAGCAAAAACAACTTGTGTCTTGGTTAGCTATTCTAGGATTATTGATGCCCGTTGGTATCTTATTAGAACTCTTGTTGTCAGCTTCTCCAGTCTTTGTTCTTATCGGTGCCATTTGTATGACCGCAAGTGTGTTCCTGATGGGCTACTTTTTAAGTAAATCGAAGAATACTGTCATTTAAAGTAGATTTGGTGAAAAAAAACTGAAAAGGGGGATGTATGAATTTAAAAAAAAAGAATGTTTGGATAGGATTGGTTTTTTTGATTTTCGGATTAATGACGATTTTATCTGGAGGAAGATCTCTATTTACAGAAAGTGGAATTGCTACTAGAGGAAATATCGTTCCTCTTGTACTATGGTTTAATTTTATTGCAGGCTTTTTTTATCTTGTTGCAAGTGTTTCCATTTTTAAAATGAAAACTTGTATTAAAAAGCTTTCTTTAGCAATTGCGGTATCTAGTGCATTTGTGCTTGCGTATTTATTTAATCATATTTTCCAAGGGCAACTTTATGAACTTAAAACACTTGTTGCTATGATTTTTAGAACCTCATTTTGGATTATATTTGCTATTTATTTCCACAGGTCAAATTTGTTTAAAAAAATTGAATGCAACTGTTAACTTTTAAAAAGCCACCTAATATGGGAGGTCTTTGAAATTATGAATCCAATGTATGTTTCACCACGTACACCGAATCGTAATGCATATATCGAATCAATTTTTTTCAATATTTGAAAAAACAATCATCGAAATTAAATATTTTAATAGTTATCACGATTTTTATGAAGCGGTAATGAACTTTGTTGAGTTTTATAACAATCGGAGATTGCATGGTTCTATCGGTAAACTAAGTCCTGTAAATTTTATTAAAAAATATGAAGCTGTTGAAATTAAAACTATGTTGTCTCAGCTTAATTGTTCGGAATAAAAGGGTTGACGGGTATCTTATGATCCTTCTACGGTAAAGGTTCCGGATGATGCCGGAAACCTACCTTTTCAAAAGATTTGGCGTTATAAAATTGAAACTATTTTAAAGAGTCCTGCGGACTAAATTCAAAGTCATCGTGCGAACTCTTGTTAGGAGACCATGATACTTTTACGATTTTTATCCCACCGTCATTCGCTTTGGCTTGCTGGCTTTCGTCCTTTTTTTACACTCACAATATTTATGAGCCTAGTGATGCCATCCATCTGGGGGCTTGTATTTTCCGGAAAGCTAACTTTGCCTCTCGGACTTACAGCTATGCAGTGGCATGCGCACGAAATGCTATTTGGTTTTGCAGGTTCTGTGCTCATTGGATTTTTGCTTACAGCAAGTAAGAACTGGGTCAATGTTCGCGGAATTCATGGCGCCAGTCTTATGGCCCTTGTGGGGCTATGGATTTTCGAAAGAGTTTTCATTTATTTTGGATCTAACATTGGTCCGATTTTTAAACATATTGGGTTAAGCGTTTTTTTCGCAGCAAGTGGAGTATATATTGTTAGCACGTTGCTTCGATATCGCCACAACGACAACTTCAAGGATAACTATTTTTTTGTCATCTTATTGGGACTTATTCTTGTGGCCAAGAACCTTTTAGTTACAGAAACTTACTACCACTATGGAGTGAGTATGTCGGTAGGCCTATTTAGGCTGGCCTTTGTAGTCATGTTTGAACGTACTATGCCGCAGTTTATGAAAAATACTGAGGGGCTGTCCTTGTACAAAAATAGTCTTTTAAACTTTTTAATCAAATTATTGGTTTTGATTTCTGTCTTTCAGGCTATGTTTTCACCGCTTGTAGCCGCGACTATACTTGTCATTGCAGGTTTGCTACTTTTTCTTAGATGGATTCTTTGGAGACCCGATATTGGCTTTAAAAAATTTGGAAACACAACTATGTATTTTGGCTATTTAGGCCTTGTTTTACATTTAATTTTTGAAGCTTTACAGACCCTTGAGGTATGGAGTAGGGCGACAATTGCACTACATATATTCACCTTTTTATGCTTAGGGGTGGTTGTTCCTAGTATGTTGATTCGAATTTCTCAAGGTCACACAGGTCGTAAGCCACTGTTTTTTACTTCTGACAAGATTGCCGTCTTTTTAATTATTTTTTCCGGACTAGTAAGACTTTTGTTTCCCCTAGTTTTTCCGGCACAATATTCTTTTTGGATTATGATGGCAGGTCTTTTGTGGTCGGTAGCCTATTTAATACTTGGGATTAGACTTTTGCCATTTTTATTTCAGACTCGCATTGACGGTAAAGAGCATTGAATTTGAGGGATCAGCCCCTTGGCTTAATATCAATTTTGATAGATGGGACTGATATAGATCATACCGTTTCCTAAAAAAATCACTGATATTGATTTTTTTAGGGGATAGTTTATGTCGGACATTAGTTTAACGAAACAAAACTGGGAACTCCCTGGTGGTTTATTCACCTGGATTATTTCTGTTCACGAGACTTTATTATTTTTTATTTCATTGGCTATTTTCAAATATCAAAAATCAACAGACACAGTACTTTTTAGTCAAGAAAGCAGCTTCTTGAATCTTTCCCAGGGTACCTTTTATAGTGTCTTACTTATTGGCAGCGGTTGGGCTATTGCGGAAGCCCAATCGGAATATACAATATCTAGGAGAGGCACAGGAAGGGCTGCAAAAAATTATCACCTATTGGGTTTGGTTCTAGGAATTGCATTCTTAGGTCTAAAAATTTTCGACTTTGCAGATAAAATCAAAATTAATAAAAAGTTTGGCGACGATGCTTTTTGGACCTTCTATTGGTTCTTAAATAGCTTTCATTTTTTTCATGTCTTAGTAGGTATAATTTTTCTTATTTTCCTATTCTTTAAACTAAGAAAAAAACCTGAAAATAAAGACATCGAGTTATTCAACTCAGTCGCCATTTTTTGGCACGCTTGTGACATCATCTGGATATTGCTCTTTACAAGCCTATACATTGGGAACTAATATGAAACTTAAACTAACTTTCTTATTTTTGCTTACTCTTTTGGTCATCAGTCTTTACACACACTCTCTATTTGTTTTAGCACTGATTGTCTTTTCAAAAATAACACTTATCCTTTTCAATTTCATGGAACTTAATGAGTGTGATCTTCTAATTAAAATTAGCTTGATATTTTTCTTTTTCCTTGGAACAGGACTAATTATATTTCTATAGCTTTTTTTGTAAAAAACAAGATGCCTTGATAAATTAACTTTCAAAAGATATCCTATCACAATGAATCAAAGATGGTATTCACTAGGTTTTGTTTCTTTACTTTTAACTTTACTCTTGGGAATACTTTATCGTTTTCAATTTGCAGGTATCAGTTTTTCAATTTTAAATTCAATTAATTTACACCAGGCTCATACGCATATGGGCTTTTATGGTGCTATGGCCGCACTCGTTTTTTTTGTTCTATCGAAAAATGTCACAGCCCTTGATAAAGCTCCCCATTTTTGGGGATATTTTTTCCTACTTTTTGGCAGCTTTTTAGGTTTTTTGTTTGATGGGTACAATATTTTTACGAAAATTTTTTCCTTTTTAATTTATCTGTACTGGCTTTATTTTGTCTATAATTTTTATAAATTCATGGCTTTAGAGACTAACTCCAAAAAATGGATTAAAATTTCATTTTATTCTTTGTTGATAGCTGCTTTATTCCTAATTTTGATAGTTTATATAGCTAAATACGAATCTACAAATTTAATTAATTCTATAGTTAAAGGATTTTTATTGATGCTACTCCTTGGCTTTTTTACTCCAATAGCTTTGCGAAAACTCGATTACATGCCTCCGCCACCCTGGATATGGCTGACATTGACAAGCCTTGCAGCTATTGGCATTAGCTTTTCAAATTTAACAGCTTTGAATCCTTTGTCACTTGGAACTCTCGGTATACTTGTATTAGTAAAGCAAAGAAAAAACTTTGGTAAATTTAACTTATCCAACTGGTCACATTATCTTTGGCTTCTGCAGTCATTAGGTATGATTTTATATAATTTACCGATTTTAAAAAAATCGCACTTTGTTGACATTGCAAGTCTCCATTTTTGGATTTTGGGCCCAATAACAACAAGCTTTATAGAATTTCAAAGCGTAAAAATTAAGAATACTTACATAATAACTTTTCTATTTTTTATTTATACACTAATTACAATCGATCCGATTTTTCACAGATTACTATTTTGGAATCCAGACTTAAATCATTTCATTGCTGCTTGTGTGGGAATTGTTTTAATCCTTATTTTACTTGTAAATTTACTTTTAGTTTCAATCGAAAAAGAATCTTCCGTTAGCAAGTTGTAGGACGCATTCAACTATTCTTTTTTCTTTTTAATTTTTGTTACAAGCTTGTCAGAATTACGAAAAAAGAATCGAGGACTTCCCCATGTTTCTGTGCGCGACTCGTAAATTATTTTTGCTTGCGCGCGCCATATCAGTACCTGCAATTCTTGTAAGTTCATCGACAACAAAAGTGTTGCGACGATTCCGGCAGATATCACCATTAGTTTATCTAAGTTCATACAGACCTCCGTTTTTGATTATTAAAATTTTCTGTTCAAATCGCTGCACGATATTTCTAACAGCAGCCCAGCTCCATTTTTTACCTTCACGCGATTTAACTTTATGCTTATCTAATTCTTGATTTATCTGGTGTATGGTTCGACCGCCTGCCCACATGCGGTGAATCTTGAGCAACACAGGAAATTCATTTGGATGTTTAGCCAACGCCCCTTCGAAGTAACAGAACCCATAAAACGGCTTAGCACCCGATTTAGATCTTTGTTTCAACACAGCCGTTCTGGTTGTCACAACTATCGGTGGTCTGATGTTAATTTTCTGCTTTTTTAAGATCGCCAACACCTTCTGTTTTGAGCAGGAAAATAAACCGCCGATTTCCGAAGCGGAGCAGCCAGAGAGGTACTTTTCAACTATTTCCTTGGAATAATCAGGCTTTTCTGAGAGAGTGATCCTAGTGATTCCAAGGGGTTGCAATGGTTTGGATATTGGATTGCTTGGATCACCAAGTCCAACAACAGGCAATTTTCGACCGACAGTTTAAAATAGTGAAGGTGTTATGCAAATGGAACTTCAAAATGATAAAAATTTATCTTTTTGAATCACAAGCCATTGGAGCATCTCATGCAGATAGCGACTATGATTTATTTCTCGTGGTAAAAAACTCCGATCGATCCCGAATTGTCTGAGTTTAATAACTCAAAAAGCGAAATTAACTCGGTTGCCTATACCGTTTCAAAAGAAGGTATCGAATTGTGAGTAAATCATTAGAAAAATCAGACCAGACGTTTGGTGAAGTTTAAAATAAAACCTCACCAAACGATGGCGAGTATAACACAAAGAAATGAACTACTTATTCACGCAACTTGCCCACCAGACTTTTTCATAATTATACTCTTTGCATTCTTTTCGCCCCGAAGCGTTTACCAGCGTTTGAAAAGATTTAAAAAGCTCTAAACGGAACATAGGCGCATTTTCAATTTTATCCTCGGTTCTTACGAAATGAGTTAGAGCATACTCGCCGTCGCATGCGATGGTTAGGTTTGGCTGACTTGCATCAAATTTAAGATAAACAATCACACACGCCTTTGTTGAATCAAGATTCTGAGCAAATACAGGCACAGCTAAAACAGATGCCAAAAGAACTAAAGTTAACATTTTCATATTTACCTCCCAGTAAAGTGGCTCGAACCTATACAAAAATGCTGATTCAATCCATTGGGCAGATGGCCTAAAGAAAAATATTAAACAATTACAAACAGTTAAGATTAAGACTAGGTCAGACGCACCTATCCAATTTTTACAAATTTATGTCGGCACGTCCTAGCAGAGGCGATAACACTAAAAATAAATTCTTACTTCACTACTTCGTCAGAACCATCCAGTCTATAATTCCCATCGTCATCGCGGCCCAGATTTGGGCCTAGCAATATTTTTTACTTTTCTTCTTTCAGAAAAGATCGAACGCGAAATTCTAGACTTGGACTAAGCCCGGTCGTCATCCAGTTTACCTTCTGATCTGCGCCGACAAACAGAATTGTTGGGGTTCCCGAAACCTTATATAGCGCTGCGATCTGTCCGGTTTGATCTACTGCGACCTTGAAAAGGAATTTCTGTTCGTTTACAAATGAAGAAACCAATTTTGGATCTTCCCCAATAGATATTGCTAGGACTGATTCCGCAGCAATTTCACCGTTTTGGATCATCTTGTTGATGCGACCAAGTTCAAGTTTACAAGGACCGCACCATGTTGCCCAGAAAACTAGAATGTGCTTTGTCCGGAGTGGAATTGTAACTGACTGATTATTCAAATCAAATGCCATTGCTGTTTGTGCGACTTCCCCCTGAGCCTTATACATCGCAATTATCGATGGAACTTTTTGAGTCGCGACAAAAAATAAAACAATGGTAAGAACTATATTTACAGCATGCCGCTTTAAAAACGAAATGTCTAAACTCCACATTTTACACTCCCCAACTACACAGAAAACCAAAGTCGTATTGAACCAAATTTTAGATGCCTCGGAAGCAATTCATTGGCTAGATTATATTCAAGCACGGCTAGGTTTCCTTTCTTTAAGATTCGTTGTGGTAAACAAATCGTACCGAAAAAACTTTAATACTTCTACCAATGAATGTTTTTTGGAGCCCACTCTGGATAGTAAGTAGAAACTCTTACGACATATTCCTTTAAAGCTTTTTTATTATCTTTATTCTTTTCCAAGCCATTTTCAATATAAGGTTTAAGCTCTTCCACTGAAACTTTAGCTTTTTTCATTTGAATTAGGGCAATTGTTAGTGTTGCGGATTTTTCAGATATATTTCCAGAACTATCTACAACAAACTTATTTTCTAATACCTTACCCATGAACTTTACTTTCTGATTTGAACTAACTTCTAAATCAGCTACTAAATTTAACAAAACTTGATGGACAAATGGATCTGCTATAAGCAAGTTATCTTTTTCCATAATTTCAGCATATATTGCTTGAGAATTTTCTTTTATTTTAGAAATTAAAGCTTGAAAAAAAATATTGTATTCCAAGCTTGAATCTCTTGCTAAGACCTGTGATCCATATATTGCAATAAGATCAGAAGCTAAAGATTCTGAAAGAATTGATTTTAATGTCTTATAATAAAATTCAACATTTTTGTTCTTTTGCTTTAATAATGAGAAGTGAGCCTCATATTCTGGGATGCTATTTCTTGTATTTTTGCTCTTAATAATACTAGAAAGAGCAAAAATGGAAATTACAATAAAAGTAAAGATTATAGAAATAATGATCTTATTTTTCATTTAACAGTCCATCATATCTTATTGTAGATAACTTACCAGTAGTCCCATAAGTTGGAATAAAACCTTTGTTTGAATCAAGTCCACTAAGAGCCTGTATTCCAGAACCAATATAAGTTAAAAAATATTCCGTATAAGACATGACTTTGTTATCTGGTGGCAAAGTTTCAGAAATAGTATTTCCTGCTTTCGCAGTCACGCTATAACTAGAACCCCATGGATCATAAATAACATAATACTGACCGTCAGTACCGTTAAGTGCTACGATATGCCCACCAGCATTTTTACTGCCAATAGCCAATGCAACATGCGGTTTATTAGTTCTGAAGTCTTTAACGTCGATGATTTTCTCATCAACAGAAGCTGATCCAAGTTGAAATGACTGAGCAATTTTATTAAATGCACTTTTTATAGATTCAGGCGACGTTACGCCAAGAACTGGATTCATTCCAAGCGCGTTCATACTTTCAAATATAACTTCACTGGCATCATTAGATGATAATAGTGGGTAGCCACTTGGCAATTGCATGCCTTGGTCTTCTAATTCGCGGCCGATGCTCTTTGATATCATTCCAAACGAGGTAGCACCACACCACCCAGGATCCTTAGTGATATTATATCCTTTGTTTTTTACATATTGAAGCAAGGCCACTGTACTATTATTTAAATTCAATACTTTGGTAATCACCTTTCCATCAACTAACACGCCAACGGTTCCACCATCGTTTTGCGACCACAACGGCATCTTACTGTGAACGCATAGTGTATCTGATTGGCATCCAGCTGGTGCTGATGCATTTAAGTTTTCAGAATCATCTATAACATCGGAAATAGAATCTGGTTGATTATCAGACGAGGTATCTTTTGGTGTGCCCGAAGAGTCTACTACAGGTTCAATTTTAATTGAAAAACCTTCACCACAATTTTGAAATGAAACAATTAAAACTGGTACTAATAAAAATAGCACCAAATTCGTTCCTTTTAAATTAAATTTGTCCACATGACCTCCATGTAATAATCCTAGCATTGAGCAATTTTTGTATGAGCTTATGAAAATGACGAGCAAGTACGATCCCAATTCAATACGTTTTTTATATCGGTTATAGTGAAACTTTAAGGCTAATAAGCTATAGAAAACATTTGGGGGGTGTCAAAATGAGAATTAGAATAAAAGAAATCTATCAAAAATACTGGCAGATATTATACAATATCATACAGGAGACCTATCTATGCTAAAAAAGCATGCTTCACGTATTTTGATTTTTGCAGGTCTTTTAGTTTTACTTTTAACATACCAAAACTGCTCAACAAATAGTTCTTTCGAGTCAGATAATTCAAACAGTTCTGAAAAATCAACTGGTAGTTCTGTAATTGGTGGTAATGGAGAACCCTATGGTGGAAAGATCACAAGATACCAATCATATATGGAAGGGTTTTATTGTGATTCTAGTGATGGACAAAAAGTTGCAAGTCCATATGCTATTGTAGAAAAAATCGGTGATACATTTAAACTAGTCAAAGAAGCTTGTGAAACAAAGAATGAGGTACTAAGTTCTAAATTATTTATTGAGACTCAAGCAAATAATACGGTCACATTTGATTTCAGAAGATTTTACAAAGACCAAGATTTTATTAACGATGTTTTGCTGCCAAAATTTAATTTTGATGAGTCGATGTGTGCAGAAACAATTGAAAGTCGAATTTTAAGAACATATGGAACAGTAAATTTAACACCAGAGCAGATGAAAATAGCAAAAGCTGATTATGTTGAAGTTAAGGTGTTCTCTATGTTTTATGGGCAAAGATTTGCTGAAATTCAAATTGTGAAAAATATGCCTTTAATTATTTCTTATCCAGACAGAAATTTAGTTATAGAAAAATTTAGATTGGATGCTTTAAATGCAAACATTCAGGCAGAGTCTGTGTCGTATTCTAGCCAGAGCTCATCATATATCATGAATATGGAAATAGGTAGAAACCTTAATGCTCCTATTGGCTTAAAAGTAAACTATGAGGGTAGTATATCTTTTTCAAATGCATCAACAAAATTAACAAATATTGGCTTAACTTGTGCAATCTATCCTCACTTCAAATAACTTTTTAAGATTAAAGTTTAGTTTTGCAAAATAGTCTATTTATAAAGGGTATTCTGCTATATTTTATAAGGATAGCTCTTCGTAGAAAATTAAAAGAATGACAATAATCTCTAGCCAATCACTTAATGATTTAGATAAATTGATTCAGTCTGGACAAATTGAACAAGCCAGTGAAACCCTGAAGAAAATCAAACTAATTAGTCTTTCACGATCTCAATATAGCTATTTTGTACAATTATGCTGGCGAACCGGGAACGTAGATATTGGTCTTCACTTGTTAAATCCATATATTAAGAATCGTGCTGTAAATTTATCATCGGATGAATGGGTAGAATACGCTATGTGTTTGTGTAACATTGGTGCTATCCATGAAGCCCAAAAAGTTTTGCAAAAAAAGTCTCAAGATCATGAATTGTTTAATTCGTATATGGCATTTACGTTTATCTATTTATGGGATTATGAACAAGCTATAAAATATCTTCATGAAGCTATTAGTATTGTTGATCCAAAGAGCTACGCTTATTCAGTTGCACTTGTTAATTTACTAGCGAGCTATGTAGCTATTGAAAAATTTAATGAAGCTAATAAGCTTTATACTAAACTAAAAACAGAGCTCCCGGAAAAATATCAACGCTTACACTACAATTTATATGAACTATATCTGCAACTTCTTTGTGCTGAAAAAAGAATAGATGAAGGCATAGATTTTCTTAATAAACAATACTCATCGGCAACTTTAACAGGGCCAGAGAACGTTCTATTTCTTAAATGGAAAACAATATTACAAGTAGAATCTGGAGCTATAGATAAAAAAGAATTATTAGAAGTTAGTAATATAGCCAATAGTCATTCAATGTGGGAAGTTGCAAGAGATTGTGAAACAAGATTTGCATTTTTAACAAAAAATCCTATTTTTTTGAAGCGAGTGTTCTATGGAACCCCATGGGAAAAATTTCGCGAAAGAATTTTTAATAAATTTAAAAATGAAATTGATTTCACGATGTCCTTTGATATCTGGCTTTATCCAAATAATGAAGCCAGTAGCAAAGAAAAAACTGAGCCCCAATTTATAGTAGATACAGCAGAGGGTATTATTGGCAGTTTGTCGCTAAAAAAAGCAAGTCTAAGCCATCGACTTATAAGAGTTCTGGCGTCTGATCTTTATCGCCCTCACTCGATTGGGGGAATGTTTACTAAACTATTTGAAGACGAGAGTTTTGATATTGCCACTTCTCCAAATCGAATCTATCGCGCTATATCTGAGTTAAGAGATCTTCTTGAAGTTGAAAAAATTCCTTTGGAAATTAAACAGATTGGCCATGGATACAAATTGATTCCCCTCATTGGAATCAAAATTAGGATTCCTTCTACCATTAACTCTAAAAAATTAGATTTTAAAATAAGTAATCTTAAATCCAAATTTAAAGCTGACTTTACGACAAAGGAAGTTGCCGAAGAGTTAAATTTTTCAATTAAAACGGCACAGAGAATGATTAACACGGCAATCGATTCCGGCATTATTGAAAAATTTAAAATCAAGACAAAAGTTCGCTACCGATGGAAACATACTTTTGTAAAATAGAGTCATTTTTTTTATTTCCGGTGCCAGCCTACTTTTCCGGACACAGTGCATCTCATTTTTCCTGAATTCTCTTAAGAATCATTTCAAGCGGACAGAACTTTGTGAAACTTGACTGCAAGAGATTGGCTCCCACAAAGGCAGTGAACCAAAGCCAGTTTGCCGAATGAAAATGTGCGAGCAAAAGACTCAGCAGAATAAATGTGCCCGCGAACGCGCGAATTTTATTTTCAATTGTCATATGCAATCTCCTTATGGATTCATTTCGGCACGAATGGCGCCGACCCGGCTTTTTCCTACAAACCAGAAGTACAAAACTGGCACTGCGAATCGGCTTAAAATGGTGGCCGCAATTTCACCGAATATCAGGCTGACCGCCAAGCCTTGAAAGATTGGATCAGCAAGCATCACTGAACTGCCAACAACAACCGCAGCGGCCGTCAACAGCATTGGGCGAAATCTTAAAACGCCGGCGCTGACAACGGCTTCTTTTAAATTCATTCCAAGTCCAAGTTGATGCTCAATGAAATCGACAAGAATAATTGAGTTCCTCACAATGATCCCAGCACCTGCGATGAATCCGATCATCGATGTCGCCGTGAAATAAGAACCCAGCATCGCGTGACCGGGAAGAATTCCAATAAGGCTAATCGGAATGGGTGCCATGATGATCAGCGGTACAGTGAAGCTCTTGAACCAGCCAAGAACCAAAATATAAATGAGTACCATGACGACTGCAAATGCTCCGCCCAAATCTCTGAACACTTCGTAAGTAATAAACCATTCGCCATCCCATTTCACAACGGGGGCAACCGTATTCCAAGGCACATCGGCCGTTTGAAGAGGATACTTAATTTGGGGTGCTAGCTTCAGAATTCCATAGACCGGTGCTTCTTCGCTTCCCGACAACTCACTCATGACGTAAGAAACTGGCTTTAAATTTTTTCGATAGAGTGCCGTACTTGGAAGTTCTCGAGCCGGTTTCAAAATCTTATCGGCCTCGACCGTTCCTGTTTCAAACGATGGAATACGAAGTCCAGAAAAAGGTCGATCTCCTGAACGAGCACTTTGATTAAGCGATAAATCAACGCTGACGTCTTCAGGAGAATTGACGTTGGCCAAAGTTGTAACTGGAGTTTCTGAAAACACCAGGTGACCGAGCGCCATCAACTCTTTAGAATTCGTCCCTAATAGACCGCCTTGGGCCTGATCATACTCGTAAACTTTACGGGACCTTCCGGTTCTTAAAGTTGTATCAAGATCAACGACGCTGGGTTCATTTGCAAAAACGGCTTCAATTTCTTTCGTCACCTTTTCACGTGTTTCAGCATCGGGTCCGTAAATTTCTGCCATCATAGTCGCAAGAACTGGTGGACCAGGTGGAATCTCAAGAACTTTTGTGACGGCTTTTTTGCTTTCGCCAAATTTTTTAATGAGCGGTCTTAAACTTTCAATGATTTCGTGGCTTGAAACTTTTCGATTTCCTTTTTCGGTCAAAACAATTTGAAGATCATTTTGGTAGTCAGCATTTCTTAAGAATGTGTGCTTTACCATTCCTGAAAATGAATACGGAGACGCTTCTCCTGCAAACACTTGCACGGCTTCGACTTCTTTGTTTTTTAAAATTTCACTCGCCAGGTCGCTTGACCAATTTTTTCCCACCAAGAGTGAGGTGGAAACGGGATAATCGATGAGCACTTGAAACTCTTGCTTGTTATCAAACGGAAGCATTTTGACTTTAACAGATTTAAAATAGACCAAACTGCTAGCCGCTAAAAGAAGAAATACAGTGAAGGCTCCGAACAGTATTGCGGGTTTTTTTGCCCCAAGGAGTGTCTCCATCACTTTTTGATAGAGCTGATCCAAACGACTGATTTTCTGCTCGGAATTTGAGTCATCGTGGTGATGAGCCTTTAATAGCTTAACAGCGGCCCACGGAGTCACCACGAACGCAACAAACAACGAAAGTATCATCGCGAAACTGGCACCGACCGGGATGGGCTTCATGTAGGGACCCATAAGTCCTCGAACGAATGCCATCGGAAGAATTGCGGCAATAACGGTAAAGGTGGCCAGAATCGTCGGGTTTCCGACTTCATTTACGGCCTTGATCGTAGCCTTCAATAGTCCATCTTTAACGTTCTCTTTTAAGTGGCGTTCGATATTTTCAACAACCACGATGGCATCATCGACTAATATCCCGATCGAAAAAATCAATGCGAAAAGGGTAACTCGATTCAGCGTATATCCCATGAAATAATAAATCGCGAGAGTCAATGCAAGCGTTACTGGAATAGCAGTAGCCACCACAAGTGAGGCACGAATTCCCATGAACAGAGCGATCAGAATTGAAACAGACAGTGTTGCAAGCAACAAGTGTTCGATCAATTCGTTCGATTTGTCAGCAGCTGTCGATCCATAGTCTCGAACGACCGTCATTTTTAGATCGGTCTTCTGAACTTGCTCTTTTAAAAAGGTATCGGCTCTTTGAAGAATTTCCTTCGAAAGGGTCACCACATTTGTGCCCTTACGTTTGGAGAAAACAATTGAAACCGCCTTTTCAGGTGCTTTGTTTTTTTCAAGCAAAACCGAACTACGCACAATTTCTTCGGGACCATCCAGAACTTGTGCGACGTCTTTAATGAACACGACGCGACCGGCGCGCTGACCAATCGCCAAGTTCCCAACTTCTTGACTTGAATGAAGGCGTCCACCAACTTCAACATCGAAAACTTCTTTATCACTCCAATTCTTACCAGAAGGTGCCAATGCATCATTCGATTTAAGCGATTGCATCACTGCCAAAAGTGAAACCCCATGTGCCTGCATTTTTTGAGTATCTGCGATTACGCGTACGGCTCTCTTTTGGCCTCCCAGAAGTTCTACGCGAGATAAATCAGGTGTACTTGAAAGCTCCCGCGCAAGAGGTGCCACTGCACTTCTTAAATGATACTCGTCCATTTTTTCAGACGTGAACGTTAAAACTAAGAACGGAACATCGTCGATGGAAAACGATTTAACCTGTGGAGGTAAAACATTTTCTGGCAGTTCACGTTGAATTGTCATCAGCTTGTGATGAATTTTAACTAGGCTTGGCTCCATAGGTTCGCCGACTTTAAAGCGCACGGTCACAAGACTTCCATGAGGTTGGCTGGTCGAATACACATACTCAACGCCATCAAGTCCCCAAACCGCACGTTCGATCGGTTCCGTCACTTTTCTTTCGGCCTCTTCCGCGGTGAATCCCGGAGCCGCTGTTCTGATATCCACCATCGGGACTGAAATCTGCGGCTCTTCTTCTTTGGGTGTCAGGTAAACGGCCATCAGTCCTAACAAAATACTTGTTATGGCGATCACTGGGGTCAGTTTAGAATGCACAAATGTTTGAGCGAGTTTTCCCGCAAAACCGAGTTTATTATTTTTCATTTCTTACTCCATCGCTCAATTGCTTTGCGATATCAAAGTTCTGTTTGGTAACAATCTGAGAGCCGGCCTTGATCAAACTCAATTCAGCTTCACCTTGCTGAGCAATGAGGTCTGTCCGACGACTCAATATTTCAACAATTTGAAGAGCATTGATCGATCCATTTTTGAAGAGTGTTTCAGTCATTTTGGACTGTTCAACCAATAGCTTGTGGCTGTCATTCAAAAGGTCAATATTCTGACGTAAAGACTTGATTGATTCGCTCAATGCGGCTCGCTCGGCGCGCTCTTGCTGTTCTGACGCTTCAGAGTATTTGGCCGCAGACATTGATTTTAACTTCGCTTCTTTAAGGCCACCGTAGTCAGACGGATCAAAAAGGCTCCATTGCAAATAAATTCCCGCGGTGTAGCCATTCGCCGTCGCTCGGTTGCCATTAAAGACGTAACTTTCAGCGAATGCTCCTACTCGTGGTAAAAACTTAGCCTTTTCCATATTGGCGGCTTCAGCACTTGCTTTTACATTTTCTTTTGCAGACTCGGTCTTGAAAGACGCCAGTGCATCGGATTCCTTAGTGGATTTAGAAAAATATCGATCTATAAAAGTATTTGAATCCATAGTTTCCGGTGACCAATTTGCATCCTTCAATCCCATCTCTCTTAATGCTGCATAGTATGCCCGGCTTTGAGATTCGTACTGATTAATCAAACCACTCACTCGATTTGCGAGTGACTTCATCCCGAGCAATCCAGAATAACCTACGGGATTTGACTTGCTACCAAGCTGATACCCTTTAATCATTCTAGATATCTCAGAGCTTAAAGACTGAAGTTTATTTTTTTGCTGTTCAAGAACGGCAATCGAACCATAAGAAAGACCAACCGCTGAGTACTGTTCAATTTGAATTTGAGACGTTGCACTTTTTTGAGCGGCAAGAGAATGTTTAAGCATATCAACCTGAGAGGATTTCATCCCGCCTTCAAAAAGAGCTAAATCGACGCCAAGAGCACCACGCGTATAAGTGTTAGAATCTGGATGGTTTATCGAATCGGGATTAAAATCCGACTGCTGAAGAGACCTTTGTTCCAATAAACCAAAGAACACGGAGCCTGGGTCATTGGTTTGATAGCTTTTGGCATCAAGATAAACCTTAGGAAGCCAATGTCTAGAAGCACGAGCTTGCGACTCTTTGAGCGTTTCAACTTGGAGCTTTGACGCTTCTTGCGCCGCCGAGCCCTCATTTACTTTGCTCCATGCCGAACTAAAAGACAGTGTTTCGGCAGATGCTAAACTTGCAAAAGTTAAAACCACCGAAGCACTTAAAAAAAATTTCTTCATAATTACCTCTGTGCCTTTAATTCTTTGATCATTTCGGCATTGCGTTTTTCTTCCTTCGCAATCTTTTCCAATAATACCGATCTTACAAGTACACAGGCATCCTTTATCTTTGGAAGTGCTAAGCTCATGTATTGAAACAAACCCTCTTTACGAGATTGAAGAATTCCGGCATCCTTTAGAACCGCAAGATGCTGAGATAAATTGGCTTTAGGAATATCCAAGACTTCAAGCAGCTCACTCGCTGTCTTTTCGCCTTCAGAAACTAAGTCAAGAATTTGAAGCCGCACCGGACTGGCCAAGGACGAGCAAATTTCAGCCTGTAAATCGTAGATCGTCTTAGTTTGAGATAGTCTTTTCTCAGTTTTCTTTGGCATAAGCCTCCCTATTTGCTAAATACACTAGTCAATACATTTATAGACTAATGTATTTATATTTTAATTGCAACATAAATTAATAGGGTTTAAGATCTAGTTAATGAGCGAACAGATCGCAGGAGGCACTTATGAAAGTCGTTATTTTAGGGGCTGGAATATCCGGCCACACCGCAGCTTTGTTGCTAAGGCGCAAACTTTCTAAAGCACACGAAGTCATAGTTGTAAGCCCCAATAGTCAATGGAACTGGATACCTTCAAATATTTGGGTCGGCGTTGGAAACATGAAGCCGGCAGAAGTTACCTTTGATCTTCCCTCCGTTTACAAAAGAGCCGGAATTGAATTCCATCAAGCCAAGGCCATCGAGATCTATCCCGAGGGACTTGGCGATGCTGCACATCCTTATGTCCTTGTCGAATCTACCAAGGAGAGCGATCGCGGACAAAAGACAGAGATAAAATATGACTATATGATCAATGCGACTGGACCGAGACTTAACTTCGGAGCAACACCCGGCCTCGGACCCGACGGATTCACTCATTCTGTCTGCACTGTGGACCACGCCTACAGCACGGCTCTTGAGCTTGATAAGTTGATCGAAGAAATGAAGACCGGTCAAAAGAAGACTCTTGTTGTAGGAACGGGCCACGGCCTGTGCACCTGCGAAGGCGCCGCGTTTGAATATATCTTTAATCTTGAGTTTGAACTTCGACAAAAAGGAGTACGCGAAAATGCACGACTCGTCTTTTTAACAAATGAAGCCGAACTCGGTGATTTTGGTGTTGGGGGTCTTCAACTGAAGACTGGCGGATTCGTCACGCCAAGCAAAGTGTTTGCTGAGTCTTTGTTCGTAGAACGCGAAGTGAATTGGATCACAGGCGCCCATGTCCATAAAATCGAAAAAAATAGACTTGAATATGAAACCCTTGATGGAGAGCGCGATACTTTAGATTTTGATTTTGCAATGCTACTGCCGCCATTCACAGGGGTGCCTCTAAAAGCTTTCAACAAAATTGGTGAAGATATTTCGACCCAGCTCTTTAACGCTTCAGGATTTATGAAAGTCGATGCCGATTATTCTGCAAAAACTTACGAGCAATGGGCACCGGAAGATTGGCCGAAGACCTACCAGACTGCCTATAAGAATATTTTTGCCATTGGAATCGCGTTCGCGCCGCCTCATCAAATATCAAAACCAAGAAAGAGTAAAAATGGAACTATGATCGCTCCAGCACCACCCCGAACTGGAATGCCTTCGGCGATCATGGGAAGAATTGTAGCAAACTCAATTACCGATATGATCAACGGCGTTTCTGAAATTCCGACTTATGCAGCCTCTATGACCGAAATCGGAGCCGCATGCGTGGCTTCAGCTGGAGCAAACGCATTGGTTGGAGGTGCCGCTTCAATGACAATGTATCCAATTGTACCCGACTTTAAAACGTATCCAAATGTTGGCCGAAGCCTTGTGCACACAACGGGCGAACTTGGGACGGCCGGACACTGGATCAAAAAACTACTGCATTACGCATTTATCTATAAAGCCAAAGCTCTTCCGTTTTGGTGGATCATTCCGGAATAGAAATAGGAGGAAAAATGTCAGTTACTGAAGCAAAATCTTATCCAGCCCCTCGACCGACAAAGATGACTTTGTTTATGCGCTCATTTTTACCTTGGCAGTTCTTGAGATTTTTGGCCATAAATCTACGGATGACGGTCATGATTGAAAAGTCGCATGGTCGTTACATCGGCCCCGAAAAGCCTGACGACGGTTAAAGTTAGCCAGCAGGTATTACGCCGATTTTTTTAATTCGACTGAACTCTTTAGTTCCCTTATCAAAGAAACCGTCCCATCGGAAACTTTCATATAGGGACCACCTGGCTGGAGCATTACTTTAGCTTGATTCAATTCCTTTGAGTTAATCAGTAGGATAATCTCACCAGCAGTCTTATGGAAGTCGGCATGAGACATTCGAAGCGACTCATAGATTTTGGGATTTGTTTCTTTATATTCAGTGCCATCGCCGTATAGCCATTTGCCAAGTACGCAGGCATTATCCAAACACACTTTTTTGTGATCTAAACTGCCATCTGGATTACTTAAATATTTACTAAGTTTCATTTTCCAATCAACATGAGCCGAAATTGCTGCATCAAAATCAAAAACGCTTTCAACTTTAGTTATCTTATAACCCAAGCTAGAAGCCAGTTTTAAAAATTGCGTATTTATATTTTCCACGCTTGCCGCAAGATCTGAAGAATTCTGATAGCTCTCTACAGCCATTCGATCAAGCTTTTGAGAAGACATTTCTAAATCTTGCAATCCCTGAGAAATTTGAGAAACCCCAACTTCTTGTTCTTTAGTTGCCTTGGAAATTTCTTGCGATTGAAACTCAGTATTTTTTGAAAATTCAAGCAAACTAGAAAAAGAATCCGAAATCTCTGTACTTTTAACGGATACATCTGAGATTGCTTTGACAGTATCTGAGGCCACGGTTTCAAGTTCGGCGGTTACCTTTTGAATTTGAGAGTTTGTTCTTTGGACGCCCGTACTTAATATTTCCTCGATTTCTTTAGCGGCCGAACCACTGGCTCTAGCCAATTTACCCATCTCGTCGGCAACAACTGCAAATCCCTTTCCGTGCTCACCAGCGCGAGCAGCTTCCACGGAGGCATTGAAGGAAAGTAGTTTGGTTTGAAATACGATTTCATTGATTATCTTCGCTTTTTCGCGGATCTCCTGCATTGTCTTAGTGACAGAGGAAATTTCCTTTAGGCCTTCTGCTACAGAAATTTGAAGTCGATTGCTGGTTTGGGTAACAGTGCTGATCAGTTCCGTCATTTTTTCGAGCGACTTATTTGCATCTTCCACAAGTTTGTTAGAAGAATTTGCCGTCTGGGTCAGCTGTTGCGCTGCATTTGCTGTCGCTCCAACCATTGATTCGATTTCGTTCGCTGCTGTTGAAGATTTCTCGAGAGCCCCTTTTTCGATTGCGACAATTTTTTTTACTTCTTCGCTTTGAGTAAATAACTTTCGAGCCGAATTCAACAGACTTTCAATCCTGTGAAATAGGTCTTGAAAATCCTTACTTTTTTCGCTGTTTCTAATGAAAGGTAACTTCATAAGCTAAATTATCGGCAAACAACCACGATTTATTGAGGATATTTATCCAAAAATTGTGAAAAAACAGAGTAAGGTCTAGCGAAAATCAAATCTCAAAACAAGAATTTTGAGTGAAGTCCAAAACTACGTGAGCGTGTTCGTCCACGATCCAGCGTTAATCAAACTCTTAAAGCCATTTTTCTTCAAAATTCCAACAGCCACTCCACTTCTTGCCCCCGAGGCACAGCAAAGAACTATGGTATTTTGTTTGCCGAGTTCCTTCGAACGAGTATCTAACTCATTCAATGGTATATTGATGCTCCCTGGACGAGAGCCTTGTTGAAACTCGGCTTGGCTGCGCACATCCACAACAACTGCACCATTCTTTATAAGTTCTGGCATAGCTAATTTAATTTTTCTAAATTTAAAAAACTTCCATCCTAAAAAAAACAACAAACCAAGAGGAATTAGATAGCCTTGATATTCCTGAATGTTCACGTTTATACTCCCTGGTTCAAATTCCGACTCAAAATTTAATGCTTTTGCTTTTATATTTTTGTCTACTTTTTCCCAAGCTTGCAGGTATTAATCCCAAGCATAGCATAAGGTGGACACCATCCGATGAGACCTGTTGCAAGAGGAACTAGCCCCAGAAAAAACCAACTATTTGCCGGTCCGACAAAAGCGAGTGATACAAGCACAAGTCCAATAACTATGCGTGCCAATCGCTCAACTGAGTGAATATTTTTTTCCATTTTTTTCTCCTTGTTAGTGTTTTCTATTTTTTGCAATATTCGGCTTGGATTGTCTTCATAAGTCGGATCAACCGTTTATCAGCCAATGAGTATACCTGATACCGGCCATCTTTTTCTGACCTAATAAGACCCTCTAATTTCATGCGTATTAGAAATTGTGACATCTGAGATTGAGACGCATTACATAGCTCAACTAGATCCCCTACTGTTTTAGCTCCGGATAGGAGATGCCCCAAAACAAGAAGTCGTTGAGGGTGCGAAAGTGATTTCAAAATGAGGCACACTTCGTCACATGACTTTTCTATTTTCTGAACAGACACGGCATGCTGCATTTAGTATTTCCTCCTCAGCTATTCACTTTTATACACATTGACATATTATATTATAATAATATATTAAT
>CAZCHT010000054.1:0-27721 GCA_964498705.1 uncultured Bdellovibrio sp.
CCTGAGCCCATGGAGGGCGTCCTCCCAAAGACAGGAGTCTCCGCAAAGCGCCAGCCCTCGAGTCACCCCGATCAAAATTCCAGAAATAAAGAGAGGAAAACATCGGAATTCTAAGGAAAGGTTTTGTTCACCGCCTTGCATCTAACTTCTAACAAAACCCCAAACGAAGTGACAACGTCGCCGGATTTTGGCTATCATTTCGAAATATCAAGGAGACATCATGTTTAACTCAAAACTTATGGTAGGATTATGCGTAGCCGTTGCTTTCGGAATGGTTGCTTGTGAAAAGAAATTAGATACAGATCAAAAAAGAGCAAGTTATGCAATTGGACAACAATTGGGTAAGAACTTCAAAGACAACAACGTTGATTTCGACGCTGATGTATTAGTTATGGCTCTTAAAGATGTAAAAGAAAATAAGCCTGGCAAAATGACCCAAGAAGAAATGGGCAAAGCTATGCAGAAACTTCAAGAAATGGCGCAAGCTAAACAAGGTGAAGTCGCAGAGACTAACAAGAAAAAAGGTGAAGAGTACCTTGCTAAAAATAAATCAGCAACTAACGTAAAAACAACTGAATCTGGTTTACAGTACGTAGTTGAAAAAGAAGGCGAAGGTAAATCTCCGTCAGACACTGATGAAGTTAAAGTTCATTACACAGGAACTCTAACTGATGGAACAAAATTTGACTCTTCTGTTGACCGTGGTCAGCCAGCTGAATTTCCAGTTAACGGCGTGATCAAAGGTTGGACTGAAGCTTTGAAACTTATGAAAGAAGGATCAAAGTACAAACTAACTATCCCAGCTGAATTAGCCTACGGTCCAATGGGTCGTCCAGGTATCCCACCAAATTCAGTATTGTTATTCGATGTTGAATTGCTAGAAGTTAAAAAAGCTCAAGCCAGCGCAGCTCCGGCTCCAACTGCTAAACCTTCTAAAAAGAAAAACTAAATTAAATGAGCGGATTTAATTTTGATTTAGATCCATTTGAAAATTTTGTCTCTTGGTTAGATGAGGCCGTAGAACAAAAAATGCCAGATCCAAATGCAATGGCTCTGGCAACGGTCAGCAAAGATAATAAACCGTCCGTCCGTACCGTTTTTTACAAAGGTATGATTCGCGACGGTTTTTCTTTTTATACGAACTACAATGGGCGCAAAGCTCAGGATATTGGTCACAATCCCAATGTCTGTGTTAATTTTTTCTGGTCCCAATTGGAACGCCAAATTCGAATCTCAGGTAAAGCCGTGAAGACAACTCACGAGGAATCCGAAGCGTACTTCAAAACACGCGCACGTGTTTCTCAGCTGGGTGCTTGGGCTTCCAATCAAAGTCATCGATTGATGTCGCTAGAGATTATATCAAATCGGTTCAAAGAACTTGAGGCTCAATATGCGGGTAAAGATATTCCATGTCCTCCGCATTGGGGTGGATTCATTATCGTTCCCGAATCTATTGAATTTTGGTATGGCCGCCATGGTCGCATGCATGAACGTTATCTCTACACTCGCAATGGCAGTAACTGGGATCGTTCATTTTTAAATCCGTAATGAAGCGTATTTTAATTACGGGCTTTGAACCCTTCAGCGATATTAAAATAAATCCAAGTGGAACTTTAGTAAATGATTTATATCAGTTTCTGAAAAAGCAAAATCAATTTGCTATTGAAAAAGTAATTCTGCCTGTGGATTATCAAAAAGCAGAGAGTGTTCTTAATACAATTGAGTTTGGGAACTACGATTTCATTTTTCAATTTGGAGTGGCCGCCAAACGAACTCGTGTGTGTTTAGAGCGAGTCGCACTGAACTGGATTGAATCGGCGATCCCTGATAATTCGGGAACACATCCGAATTGCCGACCGATTGATGAAGCCTTAGATTCTGCGAAAATTAATTCTTTAGATTTACAGAAGATCATGGTTGAGTTGAATTCAGAATTTCCTGGCGCCATCGAGGTGTCTTTGTCTGCAGGGGCCTATCTTTGTAACTACGTTTACTTTAAGACGCTGTCGAAAACTTCCAAGTGTTTGTTTGTTCATGTTCCGTCCTCGTTGATATTCGAAAATCAGGAATGGAATCACGATACGGATTCTTATCGATCTACGTTGACGGAAATCGGTTTTCGATTGATTAAATTCATTCTCGATTGAAGTTTACCACTGAGGTTGCGCGGCGCATTTTCACTAGAGTTATTTTTCAGTGCAACCGAAAAACAGGCTTGCTCCTGGGATGTTATTGCAAGAGAAGGATGCATTACCATTCTCATCAACATAAAACTCGCCAGATAGTTTCATAGATTTACAATTGAACACGAATGAATAGCCGAGGGCGCCTTGTTTCTCACTTGATACGCAGTCGGCGGCATAATCAATATCTGTATTGCAGGCGATTTTAGGAGTTAAATGCTGAAGTTTGCTTTCATGCTCGATAGTTCCATCAGGATTATAAGTAATTATAGATGAAGTTAATGCTGGCTTGGAAGAATCAAAAGTTGCCGTCAATTTGAATCCGGCCTCTTCTGAGTCTATACACTCAATAGTCTTGGAGTGAGCCGCAAAACCGAAAAACAAAACCACAGATAATAAAAACCTTTTCATGAATTACCTCGCAACTCAAATGCTAGCCAGCACGATTGAGGATGTCTATGAAAGATAAGACTAAAATCTAATGAAGTGATTCGGGGCAGACTAAATAGAACTCGGGGATTTCAATCGAGTATTCCTCGCCCTCATCCGTCGTCATTTGGTAGAAGCCCTTCATAGATCCGCATGATGTCGTCAATGGGCACGCGCTATCATATTCGAATGTTTGACCAGGCTGAATTTTAGGTTGCATGCCGATAACACCAGGGCCTTTAACTTCTTCAATGCGACCAAATGCATCTGTAATGATCCAATGGCGGTGTTGAAGTTGTGCGCAAATAGGGCCAACATTTTTGATTTGAATTTTATAAGCAAAAAAATAGTAGTTATGATGAGGACGAGACTCGGTCTCGACATAGACTACTTTGGCTTGGATTTGGAAGGTCGGTTCAACAGTTTTAATTTTCGACATACGTTTAGACAAAAGTTAAACAAATTGAAGTTCGAATTCAAGCTTTAAATGGTAAGTTATGTAGCTTGAAAAGGATTGGGTAGTGATCTGAAGGCAATCCTAGCTTTTGTTCCAGGGTGGTTGGTAAATCCAAGGCAAAACCATAGGCATCTTTGTAGCGATAAACCGCAGCCGAGCTTTTATCCAGATATTTTGCGGCATTGGGTGTTAAAAAGCAAAAGTCGATCTGACGTCCTTCGCTGCGCTGACCGTTGCGGACCTGTGCATAGGTAGCTCGTTTATCGTCGGCTAGTCCGCCCAGCTCTAGGACATCCAGCATTTGGGTGTTTTGATATAAGTACTTAAACTCTTCATCGGTAGTGCGTGATGACGCATTTCCATTAAAATCGCCCGCTAAAATCAATGGAACATTGGGATTGCGTTTTTGAACTTCATTAGCAATATCGACCACGGTTTTAAGCTCAGCTTGTCGTCGTGCTAATCCACCATGATCTTTCTTTTCTGGATCCAGACGTGATTTTAAGTGTGTTAACAAGATATTCAAAAATGGTTTGTCCGAGTCTCGTTGGAAAAGTTTGAGTTCAGCGCAATCACGAGACAGTTTATGCTCTGGGGGCGTCTTTAAAAACTTTTCGGAATCATAGTTGAAATTTATCGGACGATGCTTATTGGTTGAAAGGTCGAAATAAAACGGCATGTTTTTACGTACGAGGAAGCCAACGTCGATATTGCGATCGGAATTGCCCTCCATAAGCGCCGTTGAGTATTTGCCCTCTAAAAAAAGCTCGTTGAAGTGTTTTAAAGATTCCGGGCCGCCGACCTCGCAAAGCAGGATGATATCGGGATCCATATCTTTGAACGTGCGCGCTAGTTCTTTTAGTTTGCTTAGATTTTTATTGGGGAAAATAGAAGTCGATAGTTTTTGCCACTGAATTTCATCTAATTTAGTATGTTCTAACGTAGGAGGCTGATCGAATAGCAGAAAAAGATTTTCTGTATTTAGTAGCGCAATTTTTAAATCGATTGATTCAGTCCACGGCATAATACTACTATTATGCTGGGAATAAATACTCTATGCAAAAGGAAAACACATGAAATCACTAATATTTCCTAAAATTAAACCGTGGAACGCAGATATAAAAAACCTCATTAAGTCGATAGATTTATTTAAGTCTCAATTCAAAAAAAATCAGGCCAGACAAGGCCTAGTCGTTGTCATAAGGGGCACAGATCAAGCACACAAGGATCAGCTCTTTAGGTCTGTGTTTGATAAGCTAGCCCTAGAGTGGGAGAAAAAGACCAGCGCACAAACATTTGCTTCAGATACACTGTATTTCCAGACAAATTGGGGTCCTGTGTGGTTGTGCAATCAGCCAAAATCCTCAGCTAAGTTTTTTTCGGATTCTGAGTGGACTTGGGCGAAAGAGTCATTTGGATCCCTATTAGGCCACTTCCGATTGCACAAATTGAGGCAGGTTTATGTCTACACCGGCGAAGAAAAAAAATCGGTGATTGTCCCGGCGCTTGTGGGCTTAGAGCTGGCATTTTACCAATTTAAAAATTTTGCCGACTTGAAAGCCGACGAACTGCCTGAAATTTATTTTGATAAATTAGATAAATCCGACGTGCGTGAAGCCCAAAATTTTGCCATGAGTACAAATTTAACTCGCCACTTGGTGAATTTGCCGCCGAATCAGTTGACGCCAAAAAGCTTTGTTCAATTAGCAAAAGGATTAAAGTGGGGTCGCAACGTAAAAATCGAAGCATGGGATCAGCGTCGCTTGGCTAAAGAGAAAATGAATTTGCATTTGGCCGTAGGGCAGGGGTCTGACAATCCGCCGTATCTGCTGCACATCAAGTATGCCAAACGTGGAAATACAAAATCCATCGCGTTTGTTGGAAAAGGGATCACTTTTGATACTGGCGGCCTAGATATCAAGCCCGCGTCAGGTATGCGTTTAATGAAAAAAGACATGGGCGGAGCCGCGGCTGTTTTGGGTTTAGCTCACTACGTTGCTCAAAATGATTGGTCTGTCGATTTTGATTTCTATATGGCACTGGCTGAGAATTCTATTAATGGAAATGCGTTTAGACCAAGCGATGTGATTACTTCACGTGCCGGGTACACCGTTGAAATTGATAATACCGATGCCGAAGGACGACTAGTTTTAGCTGACTCGTTAGATCTAGCGACCAAAGGTAATGCGAAATTGGATTGCGTGGTTAACGTCGCGACACTTACAGGTGCTATCAAAGTGGCACTCGGTGCCGATGTTGCGGGATTGTTCACTAACGATGATGAATTGGCTGATGATCTAGTATCGTCAGGCCGCAGAATGGGTGATCATTGCTGGAGAATGCCTCTGGTTGATAAATATTTTGGCGGATTAAGCAGTTCGTTTGCTGATTTTAAAAACTCATCGGAAGGATTTGGCGGCGCTATTACCGCAGCGTTGTTCTTGCAAAAATTTGTGAACCAAAAGCGCTGGGCCCATTTAGATATTTATGGTTGGAATGATAAATCAACTGGCAGTCTTGGCTTTGCTGGTGGCAGCGGTCAGGGTGTTGGATTGCTCATCGATTTTATTAGCAAGTACAAAGTGGAAAAGTAGAACGACGAACTCGTTATCAGTTGGACGTGCGTTTAACAAACCGCACGTCTTCGATGTATTTCGATATATAGGCGATTTTGTACCAAAATAAGTATTTCAGACGCCAGTTGAGCTCGCTGGCAGGATCAAATTCGCTTCTATCGCTTTCAATGACGTTTTTCATTTCTTTCCAAACTAGTTCAAAATTTGTTTCTGAAAACTTTTCGTCGGCTTTAAATATTTTGTACGCACGGAATTTTAACACCGCCCAGTTGCGACTTTCTGGAGGTGCGTGGAATCCTTCTACTATCAGATCAGATAAAGCCTTATTTGCTTTAGGATAAGAAACATCGAACAAATTTAAATCATTTCCCGAGTTGCGAGTCATAGCTCGTTTGAACGAATCCAGTGCTGTGTGGGTCGGGCTTCCGTTTAAATAGTAATCGAGTAACATATACGATTTGCCGTGATCTCCGCCCAAACCAACCCAAAAATCTTGATGTGTTTCCATCAGTTCATAAATAGCATTGATACGTTCGAACTTAGTCCAATGAATCGGCATGGACTTTTCTAAGTTTTCAAAAGATTTGAATATAGTTTCAAGTCGATATGTTTTTTTGTACGCCGACTCTGATAAAAAAGGGCGGCGTAGTTCCTTAACTGCCGCTAAAAACGGAGAGATTCCTTTACTAATCGCCGTGAGTAGAGTTTGAGTCACGCCCTCTGGATTTTGAGCAAAGGGTGCATCGAGTTCGGTGCGTGATTCTTCGATGGCTTTTTTTGCGGCTTCAGTTTTTGCAGGCATATCCGCTTGGCTTTTACTAAGGTCATAGAATTCACTCGCTAAAAAACCTAAGCCGAAATCCCCAAAAGAATGATAGGGGCCGCGATAACTTTTTGGGTCCCAATAAAAAAAGTGAGGAACTACCAAATCTATTTCCTTTGGGCTATAGAGTGTCGTTGCTGTATACGTTTTAGCCGCGTCAAGCTCTTTGATTAATTTTGCCCGCGCTCGAGCTGTGACCACAGCGGGGTCTGCCACCATGATAAATTCTTTTTTGCCTTGAAAGTTGATACGTTCATGAATCGGAACGCAGCCGTACTCTGCAAAAACTTGGGCGCGCGCCTCGTCGGCTTCAAGCACGATTTGGTCAATTTTTCCTCGATGTTGGCCTTTTGTTGAACTTAAAAGCGATCCGATAAGTCCGATCAGGGCATAACTTGTGTTGGGATCACGGTGTAAACGGTCGACATAAAATCTACCGATCTCGGCAGTGATGCCTGCTTTCCTGGGAACCTTAAATCCGGTGAAGACTTCTAGTGGTAATAATTCTTCGTGTGATTTAGATGTCACGACAATCGCACCGCCCACAAAATCGAATTTCTCGGGCAGAACCCGAGTAGGGTACAGATCGGGGTTTTGACCGTGTTTAATGTAGGTTTCAGCGTCATAGAGAACATGAGCAATGTTGAATTCATCCCGCATATCAACTAGGCCTTGTTGACTCAAGAAAAGTAAATGACTGCGTTTTTTTAAATCTGTTGAGATTTTTTTGAGTTCTTCTCTCTTGTCTTGCGAAACTCTCATACGTCGGCCATAGCCATCCATAAGGAAATCGAGATAGTTTTCGAACGAATTTTTTTGGGCTCGCGGAATAAATCCATTCGAGACTAATTTTTCAAGTCGCTCCATATTGTAGAAGTGGAAATTTCGACGTGTGTTGATGCCGGATGGTGAATGACCGCTTTCCATTTGCATAACCAGGCCCATCTTGTTTTCTGGGACTTGGCTAAAACCAAAAGACTGGAAGTAGTCCATCAGTGTCAGGAGCTGTTCTTGGTAGGGTAGCTCGGTCGGTGAGCGCAGAAAAAATTCCGCAACCCCGGGACTGATGTTCGAAAACCCCGTGTACCAATAGTTTCCTAAATCATCACGATGGCGCAACCAAGAAAATCCTTTCGTGGCTAGGCCTGCGAAAAAACCGGAGCCAATCAAATACGAAGGTTTTTTCTTTTTCTTTATTTCTGGAAATTCAAAAAAGACAGCGTCGACATTTCTAGGTTTATTTTCGTAAAAGGAAAAGCACTGATTGGCAGAACTTGAAGATGACGATAAATCAGCCGACCCACTTTTTGTTTCGAAAAAATGAGTCCATGGAAGCCATAAACTCCCTAGGACAAAAATAGTAAAGACGAACCGTCGGTCCATACCGACTTTTCGGTCTAAGTTGTGGGATTTTTAAGAGAATTGTGGGTCGTGTGCTTCCTTTATAGCTAAAAGTCTTAGATTATAATTTTGCCGTTGATGCTTGGAATATAATCTCGACCTGTTTCAGATGTCGTTCGATGGCTTCGGACTTATCTTTCATTTTAAGAGCTACGAATTTGGTGATTTCCCCTACCAATAGCGAGTGTAAAATCGATGCCAGCTGGGCTGGTTTCGATTTTTTGGCTTCGGTTAAAATTTCAGTCAATCGAGCTTCCGCAATTTTCGTAAGCTGGGAATTGCGCCGATGGAGTTCGTCATCAAATCGGCTATTTAGATAAAACTCCAAAAATAAAATAGCGTAACCTGGTTGGCTTAGGAAGAATTCAATGTTTGTTTTTTGGCTCAGTTTTAATTTTTCAAGGGGTGTAAGCTCGGGTGGGATCTGTGCCAGTAGAGAGTGCCCTCGAGAAACGATGTACTCCATTAAGACACCGAGCTGATTTTTGCTGGGGCCAAGGTACTTATGAACAATTCCTACTGATAATCCGCAGGCTTGCGCGACCTCGCGATGATTAACTGACTCAAACCCTTTTTCTGCGATGATTTCAAAAGTCTTCTGAAATATAGCGTCTTTAGTCTGCTCTGATTTCTTCTGAGGTATATCTTTTACCAGCATGTCTAAATTTTATACGATCGAGTAAAAATGAACAAGTGTTCATTTTTGTATGTGAAAATTTGGATTGTTTTGATATTTATTTGAACAAATGTTCACTAATACTAACACTAAGGAGAATTTATGAAATCACTATTAGCTCTATTAATATTCGCAGGTATCAATGCTTCAGCACTCGAACTTAAAGATATCGTCGGCAAATATGCCGTTGGTTCTGGCTGTGATATGTCGGTCAGTCCGAAGCGTGTCTACATAACTTTGAAGTCTTATAAAAATACAGGAAAGCCATATCTTGAAGTCTATTTCTACGGTGAAGATGCTACGTTTACAGAGATCTCTCTAGAGTCCTCTACGAAAGAAGTTATCGGTTCAGATGGCAGAAAATGGACTTCAATTAAAACGGTACAAAACTCGATGGATTCATTGATAAGTACTCAGATTCTGTTTAACGGAAATAAAGCCAGTGCCCAAACTACAGTTGAATCACTTAAAAAACAAAACGGATTCTTGGTTTATGATTCGTTAATGACGAATGCTAATGGTCAAAAGATGCTGGCAGATCATTGCCCACTGTACAAAACTAACTAATAAAATTTAGCTAGAACCAAAATAGGCATGGACGCCTATTTTGATTTTCCGAAACCCCAAAGTTTATTCTTTTTCAGATAGTCTGCTACCGGAGTAGGGACTAATTTCTCCCAGCCTTTTTCTTTCTTCTCGATCATGCTTTGAACATCACTCGAATGATAGTAGGTGTCTGTATCGTCGCAGCCGGAGATATCAAGAATTTGAGAGTTCTCGATAAAATGTCGGTACAAGTGATTGACGGCTTTTCCGGGGAAAAAGGATTTGGTTGTCAGGCAAAGTTGATCATTTTTATGCGGATAAATATAGAGCTTCGTTTGTGCATCCAGCAATTTGCCTAACGCTTCAAAAATATGACCCTCTAACTGTTTGTATTTTTCTGGATCGAATAGATTCTCTAGATGTCGCGCGCTCATGACCATAACGAGGGGAGCCTGCGTGTAGTTCCTGAAGAATTTTTTAAGTTCATAAAAGTATTTAAAATTTGAAATCAATACGTAATAGCCTAGACTCGTGATGACTTGAACGCGATGCCAAAATTCTTCCATATCAATATCAAATTCACTGGTGATTTCCATTATAGGAAATATGTCGCTAGATTTTAACTTTTGTTGTTTAATTTCATGCTTCAGCTGCTCATAGCCTTTACTCATAACATCCAGATGCGTTTGAGTGATTGGGCGATAAAACCCGCGTTGAATCAATAAACCTTTTCCCCAAACGGTGTCCGCGATATTAAGAACTAGATCCGATCCCGTGCCAGTCTGTGGACCAAAAAGAACGGCTTCGGCAAGTCCTCGTTTAACAAGCTCTATGTTCATTTTTTGGTTATTGAAGTTTTTAAATGCGGGACCGGTAAATTTAATCACATCAATTATGATTTGACCCTGTTTCAATCCATCGACTAGAAAGTTCATAAAATCAGTTGGGTCTTCAGAGTGGTAAAAGGCCGAATAGACAAGGTTTACACCGAGCATGCCAAGAGCTTCTTGCTGTTGCAGACGTCGTTGGTCCATCATGCGAACATGTAAAACAATATCATTGTGTTCTGCACCTGGTTTTTTTTGAAAACGAATACCCATCCAACCGTGACATTTAGGAGATTCGGCAGAGCCTGTGGCTACAGTATTGGCATAAGCAAAGAAAGTTGTTTTATTTCCACGATGTTCACTCAAGCGGCGTTGTAATAGTGAGTATTCTTTTTCAAGCATGCGATTCAATCGAGATTCAACAACGTAACGGCCATTTTTTTCTTTGCCATATATTTCATCGCTATAAATCATGTCGTAAGCTGAGATTGTTTTAGCAATCGTTTGAGACGCGCGGCCAGCTTGGAAAAAATGACGAGCTACTTCTTGTCCGGCACCAATCTCAGCAAAAGCTCCGTATATATTCATATCCAGATTTACACGTAATGCTTTCCCTGTTGTGGTTCTGGAACCAATAGTTTCGGCTTGAGTTTTATCAGACATGCTTATCTCCTTGTGCATTCGATTTTACCCAGCCAGTAATTGCCAAGCTCAATGCTTTTTCAACAGGAATATTTATTTTTTTGATTTTCGATTTATCGATTAAAATTGTAAATCCGCCGAGCGCGTAACTGAGTGGAATATAGACAGCAACTTTTTCATCAAACTTTGCTTTAAATGAAGGATCTTGCGTGCCAGGGACATCTTCAAAATGATCACGCGTAACAAGTCCTACGACATGAGAACCTTCTTGCAGTTCAACCATCACGACACTTTTTAAATCTTTCTGACCATCGCTGCTGAAAAGACCCATTAGGTCTTTCAATGGTGAATACAGGGCTTTGATTAGTGGAACCTGAGTCAGTCGGCTTTCAATTTGTTCCCAAATAGATTTTGAAATGAAGTGAGTCAGAATCAAACCAAAAATAAAAATGATGATAAGAGTGGTTAAGAGTCCTAAGCCGGGGATGTAAGAATCGTTTAAGACATTTCGAAAAAACTGTCCCAACATATTTTCAAGAATCATGACTCCGACATAAATTAAGTAGAATGTAATAACAATCGGAAGGAGAGTGACAAGCCCTCGCAGAAAGATGTCAGAGATTCGTTTTAGCATAAAAAGATCTTCTCATAAAATATTGAGTCAGACTATCAAACTTTGGTGCGTATCATAACTAAAGGTGGGGATTTCACTTGCCGGTGCTAGGTGCCTTTGTTTAACTAAGCAAATGGTTAAACGTCTGGGAATTTCAATTTTTATTCTATTTTCCATAGGGGCGTTGCTCTATGGCCTCCAGATACCAAGCCATAAAGTAATTGAACTTGCTGAGTCGATAAAAAGTAGTCCTTACAGTCTTCCGATTTTTGTTATTTGGACCGTTTTTGTTTGCTTTGTGAATGTTCCTCTAGGAGTTGTCACAAAGTTGCTGTCGGGTTGGCTATTTGGTTTTTCCGGCGGTTTTTTTATTGCCTATACCAGCACGATGTTAGGTGCATTTTTAGCATTTAGGTTGGCCCGGTATTTAGGTAGAGAAGTGATCGAAACGCACTTTAGTAAGAGTATGTCCAAGCTCAATGCTAGACTCAACCAGGGGGAATTAGTACCGCTGATTCAACTCAGAATTTTTCCGTTTATTCCACTTCCTGTCGCAAATATTTGTTTAGGGGTCACTTCGATATCAACAACTCATTTTATAGTATCTAGTTTAATTGGTATTTTACCAGCGACTTTATTTTACACATATCTTGGTAGTCAATTGGTTGGCTTTTCGAGCGAAACCTTGAATTTTAATAGCTTTTTACCCTACTACATATATATTTTAGGAGCATTGATTTTTTCATTTTTACTTCCATTTATATTTGGAAAGCTAAAAAAAAGGGAGCCACCCGGTATATGACAAATGCATTCTTTTATCGAGAGACGTGCCCTGCTTGCGACAGTAAACAACGTAAAGTTAAGTTTCAATCTACACTAGATAATTCAAAGGCAAGTAGTAAAGACTATGTAGGGACAAATACGGGATATGGAAAATATCACGATATGTATGAATGCTTGAACTGCCATGTTCTGTATATGAACCCAATAGATGCTGGGCTCGATCAGTTGTGTGCTGACGTCGTTGACGAGGACTACCTAAAATCTTGGGATGAGCGAGCTCTGATGTTTCAAGAGCATCTTGTTGAGCTTAAAAAATATATTAAAAGTGGAGACCTGCTTGATGTCGGATGTTACGCCGGCATATTTTTAAACGAAGCAAAAATGCAAGGCTTTAACGTAAAAGGCATAGAACCATCGACTTGGGCCGCTGAATACGCCCGTTCAAAAGTTGGATGCACAATCTATCAAGGCATTCTAGAAAAATACGATCTACCCAAAAGTGAATTTGATGTGGTTACGATTTGGGATGTGATAGAGCATTTGTCAGATCCAAAGTTGAGCCTTCAAAAAGCCCATGAAACTTTGCGACCTGGTGGTTATATCGCAATCACGACTCATGATATCCACTCAGTTTTTGCCCGTGTGCTGGGCAAAAAATATCCATGGCTAATGCGATTTCATTTAGTTCACTTCTCACCATCCACTTTGTCGAGCCTATTGCGTTCAGTGGGCTTCGAAATCAAAGACGTTGTCTATTACAAAAAGGCTCTTTCTATAAATTATTTCCTGAAGCGGGTGGGGATTCAGACTCCGCTCAATGCGTTCACTAAAAAGCGCCTGGCATTTAATACCGGCGACATGTTTATGATTATTGCTCAAAAGAAATAAAGTTAATTTGAGTCATAATGGGACGGGTTTGTAGTGAGTAAACTTGGTTTCTAATTAGGTTGAATCCAACATCGAATTTTCCAAATTGAGATGAACGTTTCTTGATGTGTCACAAAAGCTCTAAAGGGTTCTGGACCTATGTCCGATGAATTTAGGGACATCCTTTTGGAGGCTTTGTGACTGTAATTGGAAAACCAGTACGTTATCTGTTGCCAACTTCGATTGCTAAAATAATTGCTCTCATATCGACGTTGATTCTATCAGTGTCGTCATTAGCTCAGGCGCCTAAAGTAGTGCCCGGCGAATACTTAATTAAGTATCGCGTGGATATGGGCTCAACTAATGTTATTGGTAAAATTCAAAGCAAAGTAAATCTTAAAGCCGCTTTTCCAGAAATGAATATGCTTCATTTTTCGGTTAAGCCTGGCCAAGAATCGGCGATCGACGAGATGAAAAACGATCCTGAAGTTTTGTTTGTTGAGCCAAATTATATATTAGAGAAATTAGATGATGGGAATCCTGGAGAAGTTGTTGATCGCCTTTCAATGGACGCCGTTCAAGCGCAGTCATCATTGTCTTATTCGCAAAACTACGCTGCCGTTCGGGTTGAGCAGGCATGGTCGTTGTCTTCCGCGTATTCGGCAAGTAATCGCCCTATCGTCGCTATCGTTGATACGGGTTTGGATGGAACTCATAACCTGTTTAAGAATACTAATGCTCTTTGGGTGAATCCTAAAGAAATCCCAGGCAATGGAATTGATGATGATCAAAACGGTTACATCGATGATATTAACGGTTGGAACTTCATCGCTAATTCGGCATCGTATTCAGACGATGAAGGTCACGGTACCCATGTGGCTGGTATCGTGCTTGGTGCAGGCTTAGACATTTTCTCGCCGCAATTAGATCAATCAAAAATTCGTATTATGCCACTTAAGTTTCTAGATAAAACGGGCGCGGGTTCTACATCAAATGCCGTAAAAGCGATTTACTATGCGGTAAATAACGGCGCAAAAATTATCAATAACTCTTGGGGCGGACCTGGATACTCAAGTGCACTTCTTGAAGCTTTATCATTTGCCTACAATCAACATGTCTTGATTGTTTCAGCTGCGGGTAACAGCAGTAAAAATAATGACTCTACCGAAATGTATCCCGCAAATTACGTTGTTCCTAGTAACATTAGTATTGCAGCATCGAGTGATACTGATCGTTTAGCTTCGTTTTCTAACTACGGTGTTGGCAATGTCCACGTAGCTAGTCCGGGTGTTTATATTTACTCATCATTGCCAGGAAATATGTTCGGATCGATGTCGGGTACTTCGATGGCAGCACCTTTTGTTGCCGGTATTGCCGCATTGGCTCTTCGTGAAGCTCCGGGTTTAACTGGATTCCAATTGAAGAGTTTAATTCTTTCGACATCGGTTCAGGTTGGCCCATTGGCTGGAAAAGTTCAATCCGGTGCTCGTGTCGATGCGTACTCATTGGTATCACAAGCTAAGTCAAATGTTGCAACGGTCGCGTCGCAACCCGACTACAAACCGTCGTACACGGAATCTCGTGAACCTGCATCAGAAGCGCAATCATCGCCTAAATCAAGTGGCGGTTGCGGGTTAGTGGGTTCGACGCTACTAAATCAATTTGGCAGCGAAGGTGGCGGTGGAATGACTCCGGCCAATGCGGTGTCTTTGATATTAGTATTATCGATGCCATTAGCTTACTTCTTTTATTTAAGAACGCGAAAACCGGCATCTCGCCGTAAATACGATCGTTTCGTAATGAAGTCTGATATCAAAGTAAATATCGGCGGACGCGAACTCGTGGCACAAATGAATACAATTTCTATGGGCGGCTTAAGTTTCAATGTCGATGAGATGCTTGAAAAAGGCGGATCATTAACAATGAAAATCAAAGGACCAGATGGAGCCGAGTTAGAGGTTGAAGGAAAAGTGGTTTGGTCAGAAGCTAATCAATCCTATGGAGTTCAATTCTCTGAAGCGAAACAAGGATTGGCGCAAACGATTCAGTCATGGACCAATCAGCTTGTAAAATCAGATCGCTAGTTTTAAATAATTTGTATAATCACCAAGCCCAAAGGTTTCGATCTTTGGGCTTTTTTTATTTTTCTAACCACGCCGATGGGAAATCAAATGGCTGAGTTTGAAAATAGATGCGTTCATAGAACATCATGTTTCTAAGTATCAGTTTGATATAGGTGCGAGTCTCTTCGTATGGAATCTCTTCTATAAACTCGACAACGTTGTCACGGCTTCGAACCTGCACCCAGACCTTATAAGCGGCGGAAGAGGCATTGTAGCCCGCAATAGAAGGTATAAAATGATTCTGGTTAGCAGTAAGTAAGTTTTTAAGCTCCTTCGTGCCCAATGTAATGTTTACTTTAGGATCAAATAGGTCGAATTCATTTCGATAGGTAACGCTAGGTTCGCCCACACTGAGTTTCTTGGCAAGGTTAGGCATAAGTTGCAATAACCCTAATGCATCGACCGAGCTGCGTGCATAGGGATTGAATGCGGACTCTTGTCGCATAATAGAATACACGAAACTCATCGGAACAGATCTTAGCTGACTGTTTTTCTGAACGTCATCAAAATACGGTTTTGGAAAAAGTAGTTCTGGAAAAGAATACGTGATCGTATTTTTTTGCTCGCTTGTCAGGGCTTGAATAGAATTCAATAAATTTTGATAAAGGCCAGATTGCGAGTAGAGCAGCAAAATAGGCAAGTAGTTAGTCAGAACTTCTTTTTCAAGAAGCTTAGACCAACTTTGCAATACATCATTTTGTTCAAGGCTTATTAGCCAAAGAACTTCAGATATCTCGGTTTCCGATAAATTGTTTTTTAAGTTTTCGACTAAAAATTCCCGTTTGTTGCTTAAAGATGATTTCTTTAAGAGTGGAATGGGTTCTTTAAGATCTCGGTAGGATAGAAGAGTATAAAAAGATAGTGGCTCTTTCTTGCGCAAATTTAAGAGAACGTCTTTGTAAACATCTTCTTTGCCGAGTTTTAAATTGGCCTGTGCTAGCCAATACAGATATTTTGAATCCGATTCGCCGCCCAGTTTATCTGTGATTTCTTGCAACGAATTTTTAGCGTCCTCGTATTTACCATTTTTATATTCTAGCCATGCTAAACTCCAAAGATTCTTTTCAAATATAGAATTTTTAGATTTGATTAGTGGATCTTTTTTCATCGGTGATTGGTCGTGACTTTGCTGATATAGCGATTTTGCTTTTTCGTAATCTTTTCGTTCATCATAGATGCGACCTAGTGTGTAGGAAGCTTCTTCTTTCAAACTATTGGCAATTTTACTTTTTCCGTAGGCTTCCAAAATGGCAACGGCTTTATTTGTTTGAGAGTCCGTCCAAAGCCACCGGGCTTTTAATATGTCGAGCTCATTGGCCCATGAATCATGTTCCGGATGTTTGGTCTGCGTTTTTATCCATTTTCCCCAACGCTCTATCAGTGTCCATTGATCTTGTTTGTTTTGGGTCGATTTATATATCCTGAAAATATTTTTAAAAGATTTAAATTTTAGATCAGCTTTGATTTCTTTTGATTGAATCAGTGCGTTCAGTCGGCCAATGGCGTCTTTAAACGAGCGATCTTTAATTAAATCTAAACTGATGTCATACCTATTTTTCAAAATATCAGGCAAGTACTGAGGAAACTCACGCTTCAACTCATAGTTTACTAAATTTACGAGTTTCTCGTTATTGAGGCGCTTGGCTTCATCGAGTAGTTTCAGATACGTTTTCTTTTTAGTCTGACGATCTTTTTCTTCGGCATTAAGTTCTAAAAGTAAGATAAATTTTGTTTCTTGATTGTTATCGGTCACAGCTCGTGTCAGATCAATTTCTTTTAGCCATTTTTTATAAACAGTCTTTTGTCTTTCAGTAAGTGGTACGTCGATTTCCGATTTTCCGGGGCAACGAGTTTTTAATAACAATCCTGCATACGTATTTAATGGAAATTTTCTATCTTGATATAGGTCTTCAAGTAATTTGCATGCAGTCGGTATTTGAGCTTGATCCTGCAAATACATTTGCGACCAATGAAACTGCAGCCACCATTTTTTATTTTGGCTTGATTCTTTGATCATGGATTCCCAAGACACCGCCGATTTCAGCTCAACGACTTCGGTCTCATTTGGGGGTAGAGTACTGGGTTCACCAGAAACTTTTTGTTTGTCTTTAGAAAATGTACACGAGGTCGCTAGAAGAGCGGTGCCTGCGAGTACTAAAAAACAAAACCCAGATTTCCAAGTGGCTTTTTTCATGTATCTATTATGATATGGCCAAAGAAATCTGGGAACGTTTTTTTTCAACTAAATATGTTTAACTAGTCGCAGGCTATTAACCTCTTTGAAGGGCCTGAATTCTGACTTCTAAGTCAGGATGCGTTTTAAACAAAGCCATCAAACCACCTTTACTACGACTTGAAATCTTCATAGTCGCTAGCATATCTTTTTCCTCAGATTCAAAAGGCGTTTGATACACAGATTGAAGTCGACGTAACGCTGCAATCATATTCTGACGTCCAGAGTACTGAGCGCCACCTTTGTCCGCACGAAACTCACGTTGGCGAGAGAAATAGCTAACAACGATAGAGCCAAGCAACGTAAATAAAATATCGCCGGCAATTGTGACCGCAAAGTATACAATGTGACGTAATTTTTCATCCACGCTGTTAGAAATCAAATTCGCTAAAATTCGCGAGAAGAACATCGAGAAGGTATTCACGACTCCCGTAATTAAAGTCAAAGTCACCATATCGCCATTAGCAATGTGGGCAATTTCATGCCCAAGGACGCCATCGACTTCATCATCACTCATGCCGCGAAGAAGACCGGTAGAAACCGCCACCAAGGCATTGCCTTTTGATGGTCCAGTTGCGAATGCGTTTACGTCAGGTGATTCATAGATACCAACTTCTGGTGGGCGAGGAAGTCCCGCACGACGAGCCAGCTCATGCACGCGTCCAACTAACCTTCTTAGTGTTGGATCATTTGTGTTGGGATCAATAGTTTTTACGCCCGCAGTCCACTTCGCCATCACTTTTGATAAAAGCAATGAAATCAGTGCGCCGCCAAAACCAAACAGAGAACAGAACACAAGCAGTGACCCCATCGATTGTCGGATGCCTTCAAGACCAAAGAAAGAAGAAATCAACGACCAGGCAATGCTAATAGTTACGACGACTAAAAGATTCGTTAACAAAAATAAACCGATACGTTTGAACATTTGCATAGAATAAGCTCCTCATGACTTTGTATAAATAAAGCCTTCTGACTTAATTTTGAGGAGCTTTCGAATTTTGTCAATAAGACAGCGTAAGTATATTCTTACACTGTCTCTGGGCGATTCTTAGAGCTAATCAGTGGCTGATGACTGGTGCTAAAATGGAACTTCAGCGCTGATTGATCCAATTCGATAATCACTTTTCCGCCGTCAGTTAGGCGGCCAAAAAGCAATTCATCAACCAGTGGTTTCTTGAAATGCTCTTCTACGGCGCGAGCCATAGGGCGAGCACCGTACGCACGATCATAGCCTTTTTTAGCGAGCCATTTCATTGCATCCGGTGAAACAATCAATTCGATTTTCTTTTCAGCCAAACTCATTTTCAAATCATCCACAAATTTAAATGCTACTTTAACAATGATGTCTTCACTTAAATCTTTAAAGTGAACGACAGCATCCAGGCGATTTAAAAACTCAGGAGCAAATGCTTTTTTGATCGCTTCTTGGCTTAATCGAGACGTTCCTTCGTCAACTATACCAATGCTACCTTTTGAAACTTCAAATGCGCCGGCGTTGGTAGTTAATACTACGATTGTATTTCTAAAGTCAGCCACGCGGCCTTGTGAATCTGTTAAACGACCCGCATCCATCACTTGCAATAACGAGTGGGTAATGTCTGGATGGGCTTTTTCAATTTCGTCCAACAGAATTACTGAGTACGGCTGCTTGCTGATAGCTTCTGTTAACAAACCGCCAGACTCAAAGCCAACATATCCCGGAGGCGCGCCGATCAATTTTGAAACTGAATGTTTTTCCATGTATTCACTCATATCAAAACGATGAAATGGAAGACCCAGGATTTGTGCTAACTGTTTACAAACTTCTGTTTTACCGACACCAGTTGGGCCTGCGAACAAATAACTACCGATTGGTTTATCTGGACGTCCTAAACCGCTACGAGCCAACTTCACGCTCGACGCCAGTTTGTCGATCGCTTCGTCTTGTCCGTATATAAGCGCTTTTAATTTTTTATCTAAGTCTTTTAGCTTAATACGCTCGTTAGACGAAATTTGCGTCAGTGGTAATCCGGTCATCTGTGCAATCGTTTCTTCAATTGCTTCAACAGTCACGATTGCTGGATCTTCTTTTTTGTTTTTTAATTTTAAACTGCTGCCGCATTCATCCATCACGTCAATTGCTTTATCTGGTAATAGTTTCCCAGATATATGCTTTTGCGATAGATCTATAGCGGCTTTTAAAGACTCAGCACTGTATTTTACGTTATGAAATTTTTCATACTGTGGAGCTAAACCTTTTAAAATCTCTAAACAATCGCTGACCGAAGGCTCGCTCACGTCTAAACGTTGAAAGCGACGGTTAAGCGCGCGATCTTTTTCGAAATACTGACGGTACTCAGTGTGAGTCGTAGATCCTACGCACGACAACTCACCGTTAGCAAGTGCCGGCTTTAATAAATTAGACGCATCTAAACTGCCACCGCTGGTTGCGCCAGCTCCGACAAGTGTATGGATCTCGTCAATAAACAAAACGAAGTCAGGATTTTTCTTAATTTCCTTTACGACCGCTTTGATTCGGTTTTCAAAATCACCACGAAACTTGGTTCCTGCTAATAGAGATCCCATATCTAAAGAATAAATCACTTTGTTTTTCAAAGATTCAGGAACGTCGCCTTCAACGATTTTTTTAGCAAGGCCTTCAACGACGGCTGTTTTGCCAACGCCGGGCTCACCAATCAGTAGAGGATTGTTTTTTGTTCGGCGCGCTAAAATTTGAGTCATTCGTGTAATAAGATCGTGACGACCAATCAGTGGGTCGACTTTCCCATTGCGAGCTTTTTCATTTAAGTTGGCGCAAAATTGCTCTAGGACGTTTACTTTCGCATCGTCTGCAGGCTGACCATCGAATTCTTTTTTAACTTGGTCCTCGGCGCTACTATTGAATTCTGGATCTTTTTGGATACCGTGAGAAATGAAGTTGATAATATCAAACTGACTGATGCCTTGTTTGGAAAGTGAAAAAACGGCGTGGGAGTCCTGTTCGTAGAAAAATGAAACTAAAAGGTTACCTTCAGTGATTTGATTTTTCCCCGCACTTTTCATTTGTAAGGCCGAGCGTTGAATCAAGCGATGACAAGCCAATGTGAACTCGGGAGTCCAAGATTCATAGCCACCATAGCTTTCAAGTTGGTCTTCCGTAATTTCGGGTGTGTTATTTTCTAAATAGCTGAGTAAATCTTTTTTAAGATCGGGGATTTTTACTCCGCAGGCTTCTAAGATTTCTACCGAACGTGGCGATTGTGTCAGGCTGTATAGAATATGTTCAAGAGTCACAAATTCATGACGTTGCTTTTTAGCCATTTCCGTAGCTTCTGCTAGTCGACGTTCTAATTCTCTTGTCATCATACGGTGACCTCTCTAGTTTAGGTTTCCTCTAAAATACTTTTTAGAGGGTATTGATTAAGTTGTGCAAACTGATTTGATTGCATCACTTTCATTTCAGCAATTTCAAGGGTGTAAACACCGGCTGTACCGGCACCTTTTTGGTGCACATCCAGCATTACTTTGATTGCATCTTCTTCTTTTTTGCCGAAGAATTTTTTCAAAACTAAAACGACAAAATCCATAGGGGTATAGTCATCGTTCATCAAAATGACTTGATACATCTTTGGCGTTTCCACTTTAGGAATAACTTGAACTGAAGAGTCCCCATCCGGAGTGAAAGGTAAGTTTTTATTATCTTGAGACATCCTTATTTCCATCATTCTTTAAGTTTAATCGTGTGTTTAGACCCTGTCTATCTGGTTAATAGAGCGATCTAAAATTAGTATGTGTATTGATTTTAAAAGCGCCAGGTCAGGCGTAATTTTTTTGTTTCTGTCCGTAAATGCGACAGAGACTTATGCGTTATATAAGTAGGCTAAAGGTGTGTAGTTTGGCATTTAGTCCAGGAATTAAATAACTAGCGAATCATAATACTTTTCCAGCAGGATCCTCGAGGCCAAGGTATTATCGACTCAATTTTTCGAGAAGAAAACCGATATATTAGCCATGGATTTTAATGTTTTTGAGAGTTCATTCGATGTGGTAGCCGTTTATGATGAGTCAGGTTTGATCGAATATGCCAATTCGTCATTCTACTTATTTACTGGTTTGTCTGTGGCTCGCGTTGTTGGAAAGATGAATTTAACAAAAGTATTTATAGAGATGGACGACCAACCATTGCAGCTGAGTAGCTTTATTGGAATGAAAGAAACACGTCCGATGAAGGTTATTTCATTCAAAACAAAAAATATTGAAAAAGGTTTAGGCCAATATTCCATTGTTCCTTTTGAGGGAAAATACATTTTGTTTTTTAAAGACGTCACGGTGGAAGAAGAGCTTCATAGAAAGTATCGTCGTGAAATGGGATTGAAAGATAAAAAAATCGAAGAGATGGATTCTCTAATTGAATTGCTACAAAACACGCGCTTGGTAAAAGAACCAGGAAAAATTTTGGAAGAATTCATTAAGCATATATTAAATAATTTTGGTTTGGGTGTGGGCTTTTTAAAAAACAATGAAAAGCAATCAGTTATAAAATTAGTTAACTCTAATCATCTGGGACAGTCATCTGTATTTGATTCATTGAACAAGAAAATTCAAAATATGCCACCGTCTGAAAAATACACGTATATCGATTCCTCGAAAGTTAAGGATATGTTTTCGACCACGCATATTCATAGCATGGTGGTTATCCCAGTGAATCCTCAGTCAAAGGAATCATTCGAAATATTTTTACCCATTCACGGTCCCGAAAAAGATCTACAATTTGATCACCAGAAGGTGATTACGTTGGCCGAGCAAATGAAGTTATTAATTCAAAATATGGCGTTAGAGCGTTTGTCGATTTTTGATGATTTGACGAAGCTCCATAATTCAAGATTTTTCCGAGAGAAACTTACTGAGTATACAAATCGATACGAGAAACTGAACCTAGTATTGCTAGATATCGATTTCTTCAAAAAAGTAAACGATACCTACGGTCACCCGGGTGGTGACGCTGTATTAGTTCATGTAGGTGCTGTTTTGAAACTGTATCAAGATAAAGAGGTTGTTGTATCTAGAGTCGGCGGTGAGGAATTCGCGATTCTAGCGGCAAACCAGTCGCTAGATGAAACATTAGATATGGCAGCTAAAATATCAGAGCAGATCAAATCTAGCGTCATTTACTACGATGACAAGCAAATCAAATGCACGATCAGTATTGGCATCTGCAGCTGGAACCCCGAAGTTCAGTCGATACGCGATTTCTACAAAAAAACGGATGAGGCTTTGTACGAAAGCAAAGCAAATGGGCGTGATCGCATCACCGTATTACAGTCAGCATAATTCCAAATTTGACAAAAAAGAAATGTCCTATAGAATTGTCTTTGTTGTCAAAAATCGTGATAGTAATTCCTACCTTTAATCCGTCCCAGCTTTTGCTGAATACTCTAAGTGATGTGGATGCTTACGATGTCCTTGCACCCATTAAAAAGATCATCGTTAATGATGGCTCCCTGTGCGGGCAAGAGTACCTTGCAGAGGCAAAGAGGCAGCATTCTACAGTTGAAGTGATTCAGCATGAAATTAACAAAGGAAAAGGTGAAGCCCTTAAGACGGCCATTCGTTATTTGCGGTCGTCGTTTCCTGACGCTGAATTTATGATTACAATGGATTCTGATCGACAACACTTGGGCAAAGGCGTAGTTGCGCTTCTTGATTCGATAAATCAAAATGGCGAGGGATTGCACATCGGTGCTCGTAAACTAGCCAAGGATAAAACTCCACTTCGTAGTTTTGTTGGCAATCTGTTTTCAAGGAAGTTCTTCTCACTCCTTTTTCAAATTGAATTACAAGACACTCAATCGGGCTTGAGAGCTTATCCTAGATCCTGTTTTGCTTTGCTTCTAGGATTAAAGAGTCATCGCTTTGAGTTTGAAATGGAAGCTATCATTGCGATTATTCTTAAACGTACTAAGATATTTGAAACCCCAATAGAAACTATATATTTCAATAAAAATAGATCGTCCCATTTTCGACCTTTAATCGATTCATTTAAGGTAATTTGGGTGATTATCCGAATGCGACTAACTAACAAATAATAGTTAGCCAATTATTTTTTTGCGACAGCTAATCGAGATAAGGCTTCTGTAGTAAATTTTCTTTGCGCTTTGATTTTATGATCTGGAATAGGTTCGTCTAAAGTTGTAAGATATTCGACAGGCAAAATATTCTGCATGTCGAAATCATGATCGATTGTACCAATATCAAAATGTTCTGGTTTTAAATCCTGAAATTTGATTACTGAATTGCTCCATACAAAGAACCAAAAATTAAAATACTTCCAAACACTTTTTCCAGAAAATTGAAGTTTAAGGGTTAGCCCCAAAGCCTTCATAAAATAGCGCAAACGGTTTGGCGACGACAGAAGTTTTGCCAATCGCTCTAATAATAAGATAAGTGGGCGTCTGTCTTTTATCGCCATTTTAAGAAGGGTACCGACACTGATGTATCCTGAGGAATTTTTTCCGGGGAAATAATCGGGCTGAATGAGTTCTGTGAAGTTTTTAAATCGACGATATTGAAATTCGCCTTTGTTGTACGTTCGTACAAACGTCATAAAGTTATCGATTACATTTTCAGTAGATCTTAAATATTTAATATTTGTTTGGTACTTATAGCCGCCTAATCCTAATTTTCCTTCACGCAGCCGATTTGAAAACTTCATCCGTTTGTACAGAGGCGTTCCCGGTAGGGCCGTCAGCAGCGACGGTTCCCCTGATATCAGACCGCTTGCGGTAATGCCATCTAAGGTAGAATAGCAAACGCCTTCAGTCTCGGTGTCGAAACCAAAGATTAGGCCAGCTACAACGATAAATCCATAGGATTGGATTTTGCGAATTGAATCCGTCAAGCCTGCTTTTACGTTCTGAATTTTTGCGGTCTCTAATAGCTGATTAGTATCAAAACTTTCAACACCGATGAAGAACATATCAAAACCGGCTTTGTGTAGCTTTTCCATGAGTTTTGGGTAATTCGCTAAATTGATAGTGAGCCAAGTGTAAATATTAACTCTTAAACCCGTTCGCTCGCGCCATTTGATTATTTCATCACAAACCGCTTCTGTCCAAATAGGATCACCTAAAAAATTATCGCAGGCGAACAAGATTTGGAAAACACCTTTACGCGCGAAATAGTCGATTTCTTCAACAATTTGCTGAGGCGTGTGGTTGTGCGGTTTGTTGTTATCTTTCTGAATGCGAATATCGCAAAACTCGCACAGAAATGGACATCCCCTTGAAACTTCAATAACAGCGCCGTAGTACTTGTGAATAGTCTCATCAAGAAGGGTGCGATCCATATTAATAGATTTTTCGACTTCGAATTTTTTATCCCAAGTTAAAATCTTTGGTAGTGTTTGTTTCGATTTTAGTTTTGTAACTAAATCGACAATAACTGGTTCGCCATCACCGATAACAATATGATCAAAATCAAAAAGTTTTTCAACTCGGCCCGCTTGTTGGTAAGACCAGCAAATAGGTCCACCTAAAACAAAGGTCGCGTTCGGATGCATTTGACGTGCTTTTTTTAAGTATGAAAAAATAGCTTCGTAATCTTGATTGATGCCAGTGAACAAATAAAGGTCTGCTTCGGGAAGTTCGCTTTCATCCTGAACACGGCTATCAAACATCTTGATACTGACATCGGGAGTTCCGCGCAAGTAGGCGGCGAGTGTGTAAATCCAAACAGGCATGTAATGAACACCAAACATTTGTGTTTGGGCTACAATTTTATCTAAGTAGTGTACGAAGCAGACATTATACACTAGGGCCTTTCAGTTAGGGTCTTTTAAGTTTCAGAAGCTCTAACAAGTCTTTTAATATGGCGCTGTTGGGTTGTTTTTGCAATTCATTTTCGACTTCCTGTTGTAAGCCAATGAAATCCTGGCCAAAATAGTACTGCAATAATACTTTCGTGCGAAGAAAGCCCACGGGGTCCATCTGTCTGTATGCGTATCTGTGTGGGCCCACGGTCAGATGCAGACCTAGTCCTACGTAATTGGCCTTGATTCCCGTTTCGACAAAACGGTCTTTTCGACTCATAATTTCTGGCAACTGCTTTGTAAATGCATTTTCAATTCGGACTAAGTCATTTAAATTATCATTTTGATGAGCGAAGTCTTCAGCTAAAATTTTGTTCAAGAAGAGTTTTGGTACTTGCTGTAGGTTTGGGTTTTCAACATACACAATAAACTTGTCAAAGTATTTTCGTTTTTCGTCCGGTCGCATGTAGTAATCTAAGATGTCTTCTAGGGCTTCGTAATCTTCTCCGGGATACTTTTTGGGATACTCACGGATAATGGGTTCGACCAAACTAAAATTTCCGGCTTTGGCCAAAGCGACCGAGAAAGAGAAATTATGATAAATCATAGAGCTAGAATGCAGTAAGGTATGGTGGGCCCACAGTCCGTAGGTTTTAATCTCGGCATTTCGAGTTTGATTTAGAATTAGAAACAAAGTGCAAACTGCGACGGTGAAGATCTTTGCCAATCTTTTAAATGAGTCGTTAATGTCATAATGTACAATCCAGCTGCCGATAAACAAAAAGAAGAGAAGAAGCGAAAAATAAGTACGATGTTCAAATGCCAAGTGGTCGATTGGGAAAAAGCTCGATTCTGGAATAAAGGAAAGATAGAAGAAAAGGAACAAGCTCCAAATAAGGCGCGATGGTAACTTGAAATAGGCAGCGATAATAATAAGGACGTGGATAGCTACATAAATCCAGTTAGGACTTGCCCAAGGGTTTTTTGGAATAGCGAAGTCGTAAAGGAACTGAAGATTGTTGGGAATGACCATGAGCTTGAAGTACGTAAGTATAACTTCTGATTGCACCAAAAAGTAAGTCAACGGCGTCGAGTTCTTGCCTTGCACGTTCACATTTCCAACCAGGTAAACTAACGCTGGTATCGCGATAACGGCGATATACGAAACAAAAATAAATATTTTCGATTTTAGTCCCGCGCTGATTTTTTTATGCTGATATAGAAATATTAAAGGTAAAAAAGAAAGGTTTGGCTTAAATAAAATACCAATCAGAAGGCAAAGAATCGATTTATAGTAATTGGAGTCTTTTAGGCCTGTGATTCCCTTAAAAAAATAACGAATTGATAGCAGGCCAAAGAGTCCCGTAAACAGAACGCTGATTTGAATGGCGGTAGTGATTGCCTGGCTGTTTAGTGGGTGCAAAGCAAATCCAAAAGCGCAGAACAGGGCTACTTCATTTTTGATCCCACTTTTGCTTTTTTCATTTAGTTCTAAAAAGAAAATATAAATTTGATACGCGACTAGACTATGTACGAGTATACTTATGAGGCGGTAATATATTGTTTCGGTCCCAAAAACCTGGCTTACAAATGTAACAATAAACATGAGAAGCGGGCGATCTTTTAGTCGACCAAATATGGCTTCACTAAAAGATCTGAGTTCAGGGTTGTAGACAATGCGATCAATGTCATCTCCAATAAAATCGCCGTTAATGACGTAGAGATAACTTAATAAAATGGACGCAAACAAACCAAGGAGAATCAGAATTTTATTTTTTTTTGATATCGACACCTATGTAAGATAGCAGTGCGAAAAGTGCAATTGCAAGGTAATCAGTCCACTTTGTGCGTTAATGAAATAGTCATTGGAGTGAATCAAAACAAGACTTCGATTCAATCAAAAATAATTCTTATTTTGAGAAAATCTCGATATGAGATTTCAAACCAACGTCCTGATATTAGATTTTAATAGCTTTTACTTTTTGGGGCTTGAGAATTGGAGTTTTGTGTGAAAAGATATTAGTCGTGTGTCCAATTATTGAATAATCACTAAGTTTTATAGGGAGTATAAAATGAAATTAAAAAGTAGATCGTTACCGAAAAATAAAAAAGGTTTTTCGTTAGTAGAATTAATGGTCGTTGTGGCTATTATTGGTATTCTTGCCGTAATCGGTATTCCACAATATCAAAAATTTATGGCGAAAGCTCGTCAAGCTGAAGCAAAAACGCATTTGAATGCTATTTTCCAAGGTGAAGCATCATTCTTTACGGAATACAATACGTACACTGGTAACTTAAGCGTTATCGGCGCGGGTGCAGTTGGCCAGGCATTAAGATACAATGCTGGTTTCGTAACAGCTCCTTGCACGGGTGAATCTGGTCTTAGTCCTGCAACAACGGCAGCTAATAATGATATAGCGACTCTCGAGTTAGCAAAACCGGTAGCAAATCAAGTTGCAGCGTGGATGTACGTAAATACAGATACTGCGGATGCAACTATTACTTGCGGCGCAGCTGCTTACAATGCTGGGGCCTGGGGTAATCCGACAAATGCGGGCGGCGTGGCTCCGAACAATGCGAATAACAACTTGGATTTGTTCGCGATGGACCAAAACAGATTGTTACGCCAAATCACTGTTGGTATGTAATATCTGATTTAAATTATATTTAAATATAAAATTAAAAAGAGTCTTTGGAAAAAGACTCTTTTTTTTTGTCTTTTTATCTGTAGAATAGCGATATGATAACTAGTTTTG
>CAZCHT010000055.1:0-27521 GCA_964498705.1 uncultured Bdellovibrio sp.
CTCACCCTTACCAAGGGTGCGCTCTACCACTGAGCTACACGGGCGTCAAATTTCCGAAAGGAAATTTGGAGCGGGAGACGGGTCTCGAACCCGCAACCCTCTGCTTGGAAGGCAGATACTCTAGCCAATTGAGCTACTCCCGCTTACGGATGATGCCTAAAAGGTCTAATTCCGTTTTCATTCGGATTTATACCTTTTAAGCACCGATCTCGCTTGCCCGCGAACCAAAAAAACTTGGTGGACAGGGAAGGATTCGAACCTTCGTAGACGTAAGCCAACGGATTTACAGTCCGTCCCCTTTAGCCACTCGGGCACCTGTCCCCGAAAAAAAATGGAGCTGGTTATGGGACTCGAACCCGCAACCTGCTGATTACAAATCAGCTGCTCTACCAATTGAGCTAAACCAGCAACAAATACTATCTCAAACAAAAACGATTTATTGATCTTGTGAAAAGATAACCAAACTTATTTATTAATAAATGCGGACAGAGTCAAAGATAATTATTTCACTTGAACGTAACTGAACGCGGCATATCCTTTTCAACGCTAAGTTTTTCAGGGGTTGCCCGGGCTCCCGAGACTCCAAAAAGAAGTTCGAAAATTAGGCATTCCCTTTCATATTAGCGCTTGGTTTCTGCTTTTACCGCTTGGCTGGACGTGAACTAAAATGCTGACGACGGTACTCATATAAAGATAAAGCAGCTGCGACGGACACGTTAAAACTAGCCTCCGAAGATGCTTGCGGAATAGACACAAGTTCGTCACATAGGGTCTCGGTGGTCGATCTTAGGCCTTTATCCTCGGCGCCAAGTATGAAAATAGTTCGCGGAGCTAACTCTACGTCAAAAATGGTCTTTTTACCTTTATGACTGAGTCCGTACACCCAAAATCCAATTTCTTTATAGTGTTCGATTGGATTTTTGAAATTTGTTTCTGAAGTGATAGGCACATGCTCAACACCACCACACGCCACCTTGTGAGTCGTCGGCGTCAAATCGACAGAACGATTATCAGGAATATAAATTCCATCTACCTTCAATAACCAGCTTGAACGAGTGATTGCGCCCAGATTATGCGGATCCTCGACACCGTCTAAAAATAATAGAAGGCTTTTCTCCCCTATATTATTTTCATTAAATTCCGGTCTGTCTTTAGCCCAAGCCAGGCAGTTTTGATGATTTTGATAAAGTCCGTCTAAAACCGGCTTTGCTTTTTCTTCCGCTACGAATCTATGTTTTTTGGACATTTCGATAATGAATGTTTTTAACGGCGCGTGAGTTTCTTTAGTGTAGATTATTTTTGAAATGTGAGAGGGGTTCACCTTAAGCGCTTCTTGAATCGCGTGCGTTCCGGCAATCAGCCTCTCTGAGGAATTCGCTGATGGTCGCGAAGGACGATCAGTTCTCTTTTTGTTCACAAGTATATCCCGATTTTTCTATTGTCGATTTCATTTTTTCAAAAACAGATTCACATACCGACTTACCGTTGTTTTGACGAGCTTGCGATTTTGTTGCACCCGATTTTGTATAGAACAATTCGCAGCCTTGGCCCTTATATTCTATGTACAATTCGCGCATTTCATTTCCGTTTTTACATGATAGGCTTTTTTGCGGACCACTTACCGAAGGCATTGGTGGCGCCGCAGGCGTTCCACCTGACTGCGTAGCGGCTTCAACTTTTTGAGCCGGAGTATTCACTTGCGATTTATTCTGTGTTTGCGTTGTGTGGGATTGTAGTTGTTTTTGATTTCTGCGCTCATACTCCATACGAGCTTTGATTTGCAAATCATCCGAACGAGTTGTGCCGAGCTGAGTGTCTTGCGCTAGGGCAGTATGAAAAACTCCACCTAAAAATACTAATGTAAATAATAAACTGTATTTCATTTTCATTCCTATTTTTTCTTTGTGCCTGTTTGTGCTTTAGTTAATAAATCGCCGAATGTTCCTAAGCCTTTTTTAGGTGCCGCATTTGATGTTGTGTGCTGCTTCCATGACTCATCGATTTCTTCAGATCCTAGAGCTAACAAGACTTTGCGGCCGATGGGATCAATTTGTTCGATTTGCAAATCTAAAACATCACCTTTACCTTTAGTGTCGTAGCTTTTCGCATCGGCAGAATCACGCCATTTAGATCGAGGGAATAAACCATTGATTCCAGGAACTACAGTCACGAAATAACCAAATACTTCTTTTTTCTCTACGACACCTTTGATTTTAGTACCTACAGGAAAGTTCTTTTCGAACTCAATCCATGGGTCAATTGCCGTTCCGCCTTCTTTAATCGAAAGGGAAATTTTCATGCGATCGCCGTCATCGATTTTCAAAATTTTCGCTTGAACTGACTGGCCTACAGACACAACGTCACCTGGATTTTGAACACGGCCCCAAGCCAGTTCAGAAACGTGAACAAGGCCTTCAACTCCTGGCTGGATCTCTACGAATGCGCCATAACTTTCAACTTTAGTAATACGGCCAGTGATGATATCACCGACTTTAAATTTCTGAAGGAAGGTTCCTTCATTTTCTGCTTTTTGCATATCCAAAATGCGACGACGAGATACTACGATATTACGTCCGTTCTTTTCAAACTGAGTGATTAAGAAATCGAATTTTTTATTTATGTAAACGGATTGATCCGCATCAGGTTTTGAATCAATTTGGCTAATTGGGCAGAATGCTAATTTCTTTTGAATTTCAACGCGGAAGCCGCCTTTAACGATTTCAGTGACTCGGCCTTCAACTGGAAGTTCCATGTCGAATGCGTCTTCTAAAGAATCTGTGTTCGAAGACGACATACGAGCCGATTTGTAACGAAGCATGATTTCATCATGAGTTACGCGCACAACGACTACTTCGATCACGTCGCCCACTTTATGAGTGATTTGTTTATCTTCGTTTAAAAGTTCTGCTTTTGGCAAAACTCCGTCCATTGGGGTTCCTGTAGAAACGAATACGGAGTCACCGTGTAGCGAAACAATCTCGCCACGGAATTCATCGCCTTTTTTAAGCTTGCGTGTTCCGGCTGTCATTGATTGTTCGAAAAGGGACGCAAAGTCACCTTCGTTAGTTTTGATTTCATCTCCGAATGCATCACGTTTTGTTGTCATATTTCCTTCTTTACTTAATTCAATATCAAATTCAATTTTCGAATAATCCGTCCACACTTTTAGGACCTGGCACCTTAAGGTCCTCTGCCCGCCCTGGCACCTTAAGGTCCTCTTATTTCTTTAGTGGGATCTTTTCTATTATGTAGCTGATGATTTGTCCTTCTGGGACTTTATTCATCGCCTTTGTTTTTCGCTCTACAACTTCGACTTCGCCGTTTTCAAGGGTTTTTGCGCCGAAGTTGATTCTGAAGGGCATACCTAATAAATCGGCGTCTTTGAACTTGAAGCCGGGGCGTTCGTCACGGTCGTCTAATAGGACGTCGTAGCCCATTTGAGTTAGCTTTTCATAGGTTTCGTTCGCTTTTTTAGATACTTTTTCATCTTTTAAATCGAGTAAGCATATGTGCACTTGGAAAGGGGCGATCGCTATCGGCCAGATGATGCCATCGGCATCATGCATTTGTTCGATAATAGCTTGAACCGTGCGTGATATGCCGATTCCATAGCAACCCATTTCGAATGCCTGAGCTTTTCCATTTTTATCCAAGAACGTAGCTTTCATTTTTTCTGAATATTTTTTGCCTAAGTAAAATACGTGACCGACTTCGATCCCGCGGAAAGCTTGTAATTTTCCATTACTTTTAGGGCATTTGTCGCCCTCGCGGGCCATACGTAAATCCGCTGTCACTTTAGGAGTGAAATCTGTGCCATGATTTATATTTTTAAAATGAAATCCATCTTCATTAGCACCGACGATGTAGTTTTTAAGACCGCTTACGCCGTTGTCCATAAATACTGGGATCGACAAGCCTACTGGGCCGCAAGAGCCAGGGTTAGCACCAGTGACTTCTTTGACTTCTGCATCCGTTAACATCAATGGATCGTTCGGTAAGCCCAAAACTTTTTTAAGCTTAGTTGGGTTCAATTCATCAGAACCACGCAATAAAACTGCTACTGGTTTTAATTCTTTGTCTCGTGGATCAAGGCCAGAATTAGCCGTGAAGAAAAGAGTTTTAACTAATTCTTTTTCAGGTTGGCCAGTGAAGGCCGATAGATCTTTGATTGTTTTTTGATTAGGCGTTGCGAACTTTTCTTTTGTCAGCGGAGCTGCCGTCGACACATGAGGAACCGCATCGATCGCGGGGCAAACTTCGATATTGGCTGCGAAATCTGATGAATCCGAAACCAACAATGCATCTTCTCCGGCGTCAGCCAACAATTGGAACTCGTGAGTTTGCGAACCACCGATATTACCGGCATCCGCTTCCACAATACGATACTTAGCACCTAAACGATCAAAGATGGCTTGGTAGCCTTCGTACATCGCTTGGTACGCTTTCAAAGCGCCATCACGATCCATATCGAACGAATAGGCGTCTTTCATAATGAATTCACGTCCACGCATTAAACCAAAACGAGGTCTGATTTCATCGCGGTACTTAGTTTGGATTTGGTATAGATTTCTAGGCAAATCTTTGTAGGACTTTAAATCATTACGAACGTAATCCGTGATCGCTTCTTCATGTGTTGCGCCTAAGCAAAACCATTTATCGTTGCGATTTTTAAGTCTCATTAAACCTGGACCCATTTCGTCCCAACGGTTTGTCTCTTGCCACAATTCTTTAGGGTGAAGTGCTGGCATCAAGACTTCTTGAGCGCCTCGTTTTTCAAGTTCTTCACGAACGATCGCTTCGAATTTACGAATCGCTTTTAGCGCTAGTGTTCCGTAGGTAAAAATACCTGGATCTAATTTTTTGATCATTCCTGAACGAATCATTAGCTTATGCGATGGAATTTCCGCATCGTTTGGTGCTTCTTTTAGAGTGTATAGGTGGCTTTTTGACCATTTCATGAATTAACCTCAATTCCGTAAGATTTAATTTTTCTATGCAGGTAGCTGCGCTCTAAGCCAATCACTTCGGCTGTTTTAGAGATATTGCCACCGTTTTCTTTGATTTTCTGTATTAGATATTCTTTTTCAAACTGCGCGCGCGCATCGCGGAACGTAGTCATTGCCGTCGTCGATGATTTGCTAACGTCCTCAAGACCCGCGAATTTCACGTCATGCACATCGATGTATTCAAGTGGCGTTAGGATGTATACGCGTTCTACGAAGTTTTTAAGCTCGCGTACGTTTCCTGGCCATGTGTATTCTTGCATCAGCTGGATCGCTTTTTCCGAGAATACTTTTTTAGTTTCGCCGCTTTCACGAGCGAAGCTGTCACTGAAATAGGATACCAGTGTTGGGATATCTGTTGCGCGTTCACGCAGCGAAGGTACGCGAAATGGTACTGTTTGTAACATCATGTAGAAGTCTTCGCGGAATTTGCTCTGGCGAACTAATTCACCCAAATCTTGAGTCGTAGATGCTAAAATTCGAACGTCTGAAAGGATTTCTTCCGTACCGCCAAAGCGTTGGAATTTCTTTTCTTTCAAAAGTTTCAATAGTTTCATTTGAACAAACGGGGGTACTTCTTGAATTTCCTCAAGGTACAGAGTTCCGCCTTGAGCTAATTCGATTTTACCTCGACGTGTTTTATGCACGCCCGGGTAGGCGTCTTTTTCAATACCGAACAATTCACCCTCGATCAGTTCTTCTGAAACTGAGGCGCAGTTGAATTCGATGAACGGCTGGCTGGCGCGGGGACTAAAATAGTGTATGTTTTGTGCCACAAGATTTTTACCAGCGCCGTTTTCACCGTTCACTAAACACCATGTGCTGGCCGGAGCTAACTGGCTGATCAACTGTTTCAATGATTTTACATTGTCCGCATCGCCTACTATCGCAAGGCTTTTACGAAGTTTGTTTAACAATGCCGTTTTCTCTTCTTTTTCATTTAGGAAGTTTTTTAGATTGTTCAAAGTAATCACTATCTTATCAATCGATAACGGTTTTTCGATAAAATCATAAGCGCCCAGCTTTGTTGATTTTACGGCCGTTTCGATCGTTCCGTGACCAGAGATCATGATAAATTCGATTTGAGAGAATTTTTGGCGGGCTTGCTTTAGAGTTTCGATGCCGTCTATGCCGGGCATCCAGATATCTAGGAAAACAATCTGAGGTGCATTGGTTTGCATTTTCATCAAACCTTCTTCGCCGTTGGCAGCAGAGTCTACTTCGTAGCCTTCGTCGCGAAGGGCAGCACTTAGAACATCACGTATCGGTTTTTCATCGTCGACAATTAGAATTTTCATATTCTAACTTATGACCCATTTAGATAGGAAATTCAATGATCATCTTGGTGCCGTAGGGAGAATTGGGACTTACACGGATGAACCCGTTATGGTCTTCTATCGTACGTTTTACGATGGCCAACCCAAGACCAGATCCCGACTCTTTAGTACTGAAATAGGGCTCAAAAATGCGGGCCATTTGTGTCGACGGAATCCCTGAACCATTGTCCGACACTATAATTTTTGCGATTTTTAAGTCACGGTTAAAATCGGTATTAATTTGAATCAAACCTTCACGATCTTTTGGCAACGCCGCGATAGAGTTATCAACCAAGTTTACGACGACGCGCTGGATTTGCTCGTGATCAAAACTGAATTCCGGGATTTCTGGGTTATAGTACTCCAGAAATTGAACATGCGAGTGAGCGGCTTTAAACAGTTTTAACGAATCCTGAACAACTTGGTTCAAATTGCCAAGCGATGGTTTTCTTTGAGGTAACCTGGCAAACTGTGAAAATTCATTAACAAGTTTTTTCATCTGATCCACTTGATTCACGATCATCGACGTACATTCTAAAAAAGCCGGATCAGAAATTTCACTAGCAAATTTTCTCTGCAAACGTTCTGCAGACAATTTGATAGGAGTCAGTGGGTTTTTAATTTCATGGGCAATACGTCGAGCGACTTCGGTCCAAGCTTGTGAGCGCTGCGCCGTCTGAATATCCGTCAAATCATCAAATACTAAAATTTTCCCTATTTCGTGATCACGCTCATCTTTTAGCAAAGACAAACTGATCATTAGCGGCAGTATTTCGCCATTGAGATTCACTTGGAATTCTTTCTGAATCGACTCCATTTTGAACGTGTTCATTTGCTTCAGCAAATCAGAGAAAATGCGAAATTGTTCTAACGTTAACAATTCACGTACAGAGCGATTTATAAATTTTTGCTCATCAATCTTTAACAACTTGGCCGCGTGTTGATTGATTGTTGTGATTCTGCCTGACTTATCCACAGAGATAACCCCAGCAGACACATTTTTAAGCACGACTTCGATGTACGACAGAGTTTCATGCAAGCTGTTATTGGCCGAGCGTGCCTCGTTGACGGACTTTTCCAGCTGACTGGTCATGCGATTGAAACTGGAAACCAGCTGAGCCATTTCCTCTGACCCTGTGTTGACGGATATCTGCGTGTACTCACCTTGCGCGATTAAAGAGGTCGCCCTACCAAGTTGCACTAGCGGAATGGATAACTGCTTAGCTAAATGGAATCCGAACCAAATTGCGGCCATCAAGATCACCATCGTGATCAAAATTAAAATAATTAAGTAAATGGATTTCAGAGGGTATTCGAGCGGATTGATATCACGGAACTCATCGTACGCACTGGCGACGTCGTTCATTCGCGAGATCAAGGACAGCGGAACGAACGAAGAAACGACGACGGCGCCCATGTCAGCACCTTCTTGGATTGGCACGATGACGCGAACTAAATTCCCCTCACCAAATTGATGGATCGTTGAGCTTTCCACTTGATTCTTGATCCCCTTCTGCAGGAAATCGAGCGAGACTTTGGGAATTTCCTCGACCTGGGCATTTTCAAGTGTTGTTAAAATACGCTCACCAAAGATACCGGGGTAAAACTCGATCGCGTCCACCAAGTATTCTTGCTGTAACGTTTTGATTTTTTTCAAAATCGTTTTACGATCATTCATATTTCGAATGTAGCGCGCGACCTCATGAGCAAAGTGATAGTTTTTTTTCTTTTCATTGAAGTAATAAAAATTCTGAACTTCAAGAGAGCTTTTTAAAACGCCCACCATTTTAACGCTAAACCATTTATCGAAACTGGAATTGATATAGAATACCGAGATAATGAAGATCAAGAACGTTGGGACTGCGCTGAATGATACGAACGATGCGATTAGCTTGGCTTTCAAACTGCTGCCGAAAATACCGCTACGCCGCTCGACAAACACCTTCATGATGTTTCGGAAGATCAGGAATATCAGAAGCAACAGAATTAAAATATTAAAGTTAACTAAACCGAAAAAGAAAATACTGTGGACAAACGGCAGCTGCTGAGACGTCGAGAAGAGACGAATTTCAAACCAGGTTAAAAAAACAAATATAACTGACAAAATGAAAACGATAAAAATTTCGCGTTTTCTTTTACGGATTTCTTTCGAAACCGCGCCGGCGATTTGTGAAGGATCAAACAACAAACCTTTTATGTTGTCGTACCGAGATGAATCTTCAGAATTTGTTTTTTTGTTTTCGCTCGACATCTATTATTTTTTCTTGCTGAGTGATCTACCTAAGCCAATCATTTCCATTACTGTTTGAGCGGCATCGCGGCCTTTATGCCCGTGTTTACCACCGACGCGATCTAAAGCTTGTTCTTCATTTTCAGTAGTTAGAACTCCGAATGCAATTGGCTTGTTTGTCTTTAGCATCAGTTGAGTGATGCCATCAGTAACGCTGTTGCATACGTAATCATAATGAGATGTTTCTCCGCGAATGACGGCGCCAAGTGCTACTACGCCATCGAATCCACGATTGAGTACCCATTGACATGTTAAAGGGATTTCAACAGCACCGGGAACTGTGATGAGTTCAATCTGAACACCTTCACATTCCTCTAGGTATTCGATGGCACCCTCTTGCAATTTATCGGTAATTTCTTTGTTAAATCGCGATACAACAACCGCGACTTTTGCTTTGAAGGTTTTAGCTTTGGCTTTTTTAATTTTCTTAGCTTTCATTCTTTGCTCACTTTTGCGCTTTGGCTTGAACATGGAGTTAACACAAAATGGTAGTCAAACCAACAAATCCATATAAACTAGCACGTATATGAAACTATATTATTCACCCGCTTCACCATTTGCAAGAAAAGTCAGAATTTCAGCTATCCTATTAGGACTAGAAAATGAAGTTACTCTAGAAACCGTTGATGTTTATAACGATAATAGCTATTCGGCGGTTAACCCATTAGTCAAAGTACCTACCCTACAGACTCGCGAAGGTTTATTACTTACGAATTCCCCTTATATTTTGGAATACTTGGATTCTTTGTCTGCGAATTTGAAAATGATTCCGACAGATAGTACTCGCTGGCAAGCTTTGCAACTCCAGTCTATCGCCGATGGAATCATGGATGCTGCTGTTTTACGCCGTCTAGAATCTTTGCGTACGCCAGACAAACAAGATCCAAAATTTGACCAGCGTCAAAAACAAAAGATTGCAAATGGTCTGCGCTATTTTGAAAACAACATGAGTCTTTTGCAGACAAAGTGGTCTGTGAGCGAGGTCAGCCTGTGCTGCGCGATTGGTTATTTGAACTATCGTTTTGGCAGTGAAAGCTGGCTAGCAGAATTCCCAAAACTGACTCACTGGTACGCAGAGGCAAGTAAGTTAGATCATGTAGCTCGCACAATGGTTAAATAGTTCAGCTAAATAGCCCCAGAACACTTGCGGTTAAAAAAGTTTGTCTTCAGACAGAGATTAAGGGGTATAAAGGAACCCTCCAGAAATCTTAATCTAGAGAAAACGGACCCATTTTTCAGTACTAACGTTAAATAATGCTTAAAATCCCTCGAAGAAATCAATAGATCCAAAATTGTTAAGAATTGTTATCAGCTAAAGTAAATCAGTTTATTTTTTTTCAGTTTTACTGAAGAGAAAAAATCTTTTGCCGATCAGAGCCCATAATCACGGTAAAGGAATATGGAATTGAAAAAACAAAACGGGTTTTCTTTGATAGAGGTTATTGTTGCGGTGGGACTACTTAGCATAGTTTCATTGGCTCTTATGGCCGTTTTAGATTCCACAAATAAGAATCAAAAGCGTGCGTTAAACAGAGACCATCTTCTAAATGTTGGTAACCAGATTAGGTCGACATTGACCGATACGGCGCTTTGTCGCCAGGCGTTCGTGTTTAATATAGGAAATTCCATTAGTTTTCCCGCGGCGCCTACAGTTAATACCAATTACGCGTTAAATCGAGTGACCGCCCTAGGGCGCGATTTCTTTTTAACAAATGCCCCAATCCCTGGAGCGCTTGATGTTAGCACGCCGCCTACCAGTGCGGTGAGTGGGATTCGCCTGCGCTTAGGTAACTCGTCGGTGTCGGCGACCCCTGGCTACACAAACTGGGACGCGATACTAACCATACCACTGGTCGTTACCAATCAAACCGCCATGAAAGACATTATCATTAGTTTTTTATTAACTACGGAAGATATTAATCCAACGACGGTATTCAGCTGTAACGCCATGACCGGAGGGGCAACGACCGACAAGATGGTGTGTGAAAATATAATGGGCGGAGTGTACAACGTATTGCAAACGCCGCAATGTCGGTTGCAACAGACGCTCGTTTCCCCATTAAAGTTTAGAAATCAACTTGGTTCAATTCCTGCGGGATCTTTCTTAGCGGTAGATACCCCGTTGGGTAGCCGCGGTCTGGCCTCCTTCGGTGCCGGTGCGAAGTTAGGTTTATATGTAAACGAAACAGATTTCACGACGTCGCCAAATAATGGTGTCGAGTTGTCGATTCCGGTGAACAATCAACTGCAAATTGAAGCTAAAGAAGGTATCATCAGCAACGGGTATGTGCAGATCAATCGCGATGCCACGGGTCCGCTCTATGCCATGCGTGTATTTAATTCGGTGATGGGATTGAATGTTTTCAATCTAGATCGCACGGGACGGCTATCGGCAAACACAAGTCAGGTCACCGCTTGGAATAATTTTGGGCCCAATGCGGGCCTAGGGGATATACTGCGTATTTATAATAACGCCAGTGTCACAGAAGTCGTAGTGGATTCAAATGGTAATGTTGGTATTGGGCCCAATGCCGGGACGGGAAAGCTCGATGTACGAGGGAATGCCGTCGGACCGGTGATTAATTGGGGTTTGGCCCTGAGTCCCCTGGCGTCGTTAGTGGTGGGAGCGGGATTTACAGGCATAACGGCGGTGAGTGACTTTCGAATTCAAACAAACGGTGGATCCAATTTACTTACATTTAATTCAACGGATGCAGTGTTCACTAGGAACGTAAATGCGCCAACGTTTAATAACGTATCGGATGCGCGCCTAAAAAGGGACATCAAAAAACTGGGTAGTACACTAGAGAAGTTAATTACGCTGCAAAGTTATACGTACATATTTAAAAACGATTCTGAAAATATAAAACACTATGGTTTCCTGGCTCAAGAAATTTTAAATAGTTATCCAAACCTCGTCCATACAAACCAAGACGGATATTACAGTGTTAACTATATTGAGTTGATTCCACTTATCACCGAGGCCTTAAAGGAAACTGCGCAGAAAAATTGGGATCTAGAGGTGCGTTTACGAAAAATAGAAATGGCTTTAGAAAAAATTCAATCCAATTCAAACAAGCACGGTGAAACCAGTGAATAGTAGTAAGAATAAAAAATCGTTTGTACCAACGAAGTTCTATAAACGCCGGTGGATAGTGAATTATAAAGTTCAGTATATGTTAATCGGCTATTCCCTATTTTTAATTTTCGCGGTGGTAGGGAGTCAGTATTTGTTTCAGTTGTTGGCGTTTCAAAAAGGCTCCCTCGAATCAGAAAACTATGACGTTTTACAATTAATTATCACCCTGTCGGTAATGACAATGTTTCTGATTATCCTATTTTACGGATTTAATTTAACTAACAGAGTGGTTGGACCGATTTTTAGTTTAAAAAAGCATATGGATGCTGTTAATCAAGGCAAAGATATTCCATCATTTCAAATTCGAAAAAATGATTATTTTGCTGAGATTGTGCAGCCCTATAACGAACTCGTTGAAAAAACTAAAAAGCAACGAATAGATTAACTAGGTGATACGGCACCCGTTGATGGCCAATGACTTATTTTAAATTTTTTCGAAAAGAAACTAGGTCCTTAATCGTTCCCATCTTTACTCCAAACTTTTTTGAAAATTGTAATAAATCTGGGACACGGGCCATTGTGCCGTCATCATTCATAACTTCACAAATGACAGCGGCTGGATTTAAATCGGAAAGCTTAGCTAAATCAACACCGGCTTCGGTGTGGCCGTTACGACCCAAAACTCCATTTTTATTCGCACGTATCGGAAACATATGCCCCGGCATTTGAATATCTTGTGGACCTGATTTTGGGTTTGATGCGACCATCACTGTGTGTGCACGATCTTGCGCTGAAATACCGGTCGATACGCCGTTAGCGGCTTCAATACTGACGGTAAATGCTGTTTTGTTTGGTGATGAATTCTTCTCATCAGAAACCATTTGCGGCAGCTGCAGGCGATCCACTTGATCAGGATGCAGAGCTAAACAAATTAAACCGCGCGCGTGTTTGGACATAAAATTGATAGCTTCAGCCGAGATGAAATCGGCGGCTATGATAATGTCGCCTTCATTTTCGCGATCTTCATCGTCCACTAAAATAACCATGCGGCCATTTTTGAAATCGGTCAGGATGTCTTGAATAGAATGAAATTGATTATTAGAGGACAACGTTTGGTCCCTCATATTTTCTTGCATTCAAAAATCCTTTCATAAAGTAGTCGCACTCAAAACTGACCAGATCACCAATAGATTGTTTTTCTAAGTTTGTTTTTTTCAGTGTCTCTGGAATCAAACAAACAGAAAACGAATCGTCAAAGATTTCGTTTAAAGTCAGGCTGACTCCGTTGATCGTGATCGAGCCTTTTTTCCAAAAGTATTGAGCAAATCCAGCTGGCGTTTTAAAGTCTAGAATCAAACAGTCGCCAGCAAGTTCACGTTTTACAATTGGAGTCGTTCCATCGGCATGACCGCTGACGAGATGACCGTGAATACGATCACCAAATCTTAGAGAGCGTTCCAAGTTAACTACGCGGTCTTGTAAATTTGATTTGTTCCAGCCCATAACCTTTAGAGTTTCAAATCCCAACGTGAAAACTAGATCCTTTGAAAAATCCTCGACCGTCAAGCATACGCCGTTAACAGCGATGCTGTCGCCGATGCGAAGATCGTCATAGAAATCAGGCTTAGCAATGTGAATAACAATAGATTGATCATTGTCTTGAGCGTGGGTGATTTTTTGAGTGGATTCGACAATACCGGTGAACATGTGGGAGGTTCTATCAAGGCTAGGCACGGCTGTCAAAAGAGAGATACAAGAAAGACCAGACAGAGCCTCCATGGCTCCGTCCAATCCAGTTAAATGCTATCTATTTAGTTTTCTTACACTGTTAGTAGACAATGAGGCCTTTTTTACACTGGAACTTGCAGCCGAACTTGAGTTCGAGCTCGCTGTCGTTGTCGCTACTGGCTCGACTAGTTTTCGAATTTTTACTTTAGCGCCCATTTTGATTTGGATACCTGATTCAAATACAACCTTACCAGCCGCTGCCTCGGGGCTGACATCGAAGATTTCGATCGATGCGATGGGCTCGCCATCTAGAGTGCTTTGAAGTTTTGATTCGCACGGCACTGGAATTTCGCCATTTTCAGAGATCCAGAACGTTTTCTCGTTATAGATATTGAAAACATCTCCCTTTTGCACGTTGTGGTTTGAACCCGCAAGGATAGTTGCTACGTGTTCATCCGCATACAATACGCGAGTGTACCATTCTTGTTTTGCATCCAATTGTTCTTGGATTTGTTTGATTGAATTTTCCAAAGCGTTGTAAGAAACGCGTGCTAACGGTGTTTGGAAGTAGAAGCTTGGATCAATCATCAAATTAGATAGTGGCAATGTGAACTCTAACTGAGTACGAGTTTGTTTCGCGGTCACGTTTGCCGCCGCATATACCTCAGACGATACTGGGTTTGAAGCGACCATGTTCATATCTAATTGATACGTTTCAACACCAAAGCTGATCCCAGGAATACCATTCGTAGAGTAGGCACCGGCTGTTGTGAAACCTAAGCCTAATCCGATTTTATTCATAAGTTCGAATGAGTTGATAGTTCCCCACAAACGATATTGCGGAAGATTCACAAGACATGCAATTTCATCAGACATGATAACATTGGGAACTGCTGTTCTACCAAATGTGCGCTCTAATAATTGAACGTCATTTGTTGCTAAGTTCATATCCGAAAATCTAATGTTAGAACCTAGTTGTGAAGGCGATTCATTGAACGGTGGCTTGTAACGGAAAGCAAAACCTTCACTGGCCTGAAGGACAGGATAGATTTGCTGATTGATGACGTATTGAAAATCGAATTTTGTACCACCGGGCATATCAATCAGACGTGATTGGACTAGTCCTATATCAACGATCTTTTTTAACTTTCTTGCTTTAGGTGCATCGACAACTGGTTTCTCGCAGGATTGATTTCCCATTAGTAGTAAACCGGTTCCCAAAAGTATTAAAGTCTTGGCAATTCTCACACGTCCTCCTCAATTAAAGTCCTAACACCTAGATGATCGGAGGGATTACGAAAGTCTGTAGTCTTGGGGATAAAATAGTTTTAAAAAAACAAAGCCCCCTGGAAAGGCTTGTAAATACTGGAAAGCAGGACTAAATACCTGATCAAAGAAGTATCACTATTTTAGACAGATTTAAGCAAATTCAAGCAACACGGACCTTTGTCGGCCTAGATAAATTTAGGATTACTTTTGGCAAACAGACTTTGATCGTCTAAAGAACGCCGCCGCCGCTTAGGATAATGAAAACTTGATTTTCATTTTTAGGTAGAACGACTTTATCTTTGTTTTCACGATTTTCAAAATATTGAAGACTCTTAATACCGGCACCGAGCTGGATACCGCCCAGTTTGAAAATCAAACCCGCTTCGCCAAATGCCGCATTGTAATTTTCCGTAGCCACACGAACACCGGGTCCTAGAAACGCATGAACTCCGAATGTGTTGTCATCGTTCAAAGACGTTAGCTGCAGACGCAGAGACGAATCCAAACCAGAAACGCTAGTCACGTTGTTACCCATCCGAGTAAACAAAGCATTTCGCCAGTTTAGGAACGAGTTCATTACCCAGTTCACACCAAGATTAATCTCTTGATATTGATTTCCGTTTTGCTCACCCAGCGACGCACTGACATCGTAAGTGATCTTAGAATCCTTTGTGCTCGCCGCCGTTGGCGTCGTAGGAAACGAGTACGGATATTTCTTTTGGGCCCACAGGGAGCCCACCATAAAGACACAAGCTAATAGAATTTTTAAATTAAGCATCTTTACTAAATTTAAAAGCCCCACTGGCGAAATCAACTTTAATAGAATCTCCTGGCTTAAAGTCCTGCGCTAAAATCATTTTAGACAAAGGATTCAAAACCTCGGATTGAATGACCCGTTTTAAAGGACGTGCCCCGTAAATCGGATCATAACCTTGAGATCCTAATTGCCGAGTCGCTGCATCGGAAAAATTCAAGCTCAGCTTTTTATTTTTCAAACGCTCTACAACCGCCGCAAGTTGGATTTTCACGATACCGCTGATTTGCTCTTCTTTCAGAGAATTGAAAATAATAGTTTCATCAATACGGTTTAAAAACTCGGGTCTAAAATGCCCGCGCAGTGCCGCCGTGACTTCTTTGTTTTTCTCTGCTTCTGACATGGCTGGATCGATGATCGCAGATGACCCGATGTTAGACGTCATGATCAAAACTGTGTTTTTAAAATCAACGACTCGTCCTTGGCCATCCGTTAAACGACCGTCATCTAGTACCTGTAATAAGATATTGAATACATCCGTGTGTGCTTTTTCAATTTCATCGAATAGAACTACACTATATGGCTTACGTCGCACGGCTTCCGTTAACTGACCGCCCTCTTCGTAACCAACATATCCCGGAGGCGCGCCAATCAAGCGGGCTACCGAATGTTTTTCCATGTATTCACTCATATCAATTCGTACGATAGATTGGTCAGAATCAAATAAGAATTCAGCCAAGGCTTTAACAGTTTCTGTTTTACCGACCCCTGTTGGCCCCAAGAAAATGAAGGTGCCCACTGGCCGGTTAGGATCAGAAATTTCAGCACGTGATCTGCGAATCGCATCACCTAGAATTTCCAACGCATGATCTTGCCCAACAACGCGTTCACGCATTTTGGTTTCCATATTTAATAATTTCTGAGTCTCGCCTTCCATCATTTTGGCTACGGGAATACCCGTCCATTTACCGACAACTTCAGCGATATCTTCCGGGCCCACTTCTTCTTTCAAAATCTGGTTTTTGCCTTTTTGATTTTGAGCTTTTTCTTCCGTCGTTTTGATTTTCTTTTCTAGCTCGGGTAATTTCCCATATTGAAGTTCGGCCGCTTTACCTAGATCACCCAAACGTTGAGCTTTTTCAATTTCAAGTTTTAAAGCCTCGTGGTCCTGTTTGTATTTCTTCAAATTCGCGATGCCGCCTTTTTCAAAATCCCATTGTTCACGTAGTGCTTGGTTGCTCTTCTGAAGACCAGCCAGTTCTTTATCGATAGCGGCCGTGCGTTCGACGGCTGAACTTTCTGTTTCTTTTTTCATAGCTTCTTTTTCTATCTTTAGCTGCATCATATGGCGTTCGATTTCATCGATTTCTTCTGGAACCGATTTAATCTCGATACTTAATTTGCTGGCCGCTTCGTCTATCAGATCGATAGCTTTATCTGGTAAAAATCGTGATGTGATATAGCGATGTGATAATTTCACAGCTGACACGATGGCACTGTCAGTGATCCTAACACCGTGATGAACTTCATATTTTTCTTTTAAGCCGCGCAAAATAGTAATGGCTTCTTCGACCGAAGGTTCATCTACTAATACAGTTTGAAAACGGCGCTCAAGAGCCGCATCCTTTTCGATGTACTTGCGATATTCGTCTAACGTGGTCGCACCGATACAGCGTAATTCACCGCGCGCTAATGCTGGCTTTAGCAACTGTCCAGCATCCATGGCACCTTCTGATTTCCCGGCACCGACCAGTGTGTGAATCTCATCAATAAATAAAATAATTTTTCCGTCGCTACCCGAAACTTCTTTAACCACCGCTTTTAAGCGATCTTCAAATTCGCCGCGATATTTGGCGCCGGCGACTAAAGCTCCTAGATCTAGGCTTAACAATTTTTTACCTATTAAATTCTCTGGGATATCTTTTTGGACGATACGTAATGCTAAACCTTCGGCAATCGCAGTTTTACCGACTCCGGGCTCACCAATAAGAACAGGATTGTTCTTTGTACGACGAGATAAAACTTGTATTACGCGACGAATTTCTTCATCACGGCCCACTACTGGGTCTAGCTTACCCTCGGCAGCCAAGGCCGTTAGATCACGAGCGTATTTTTTTAACACTTCCATTTTGTTTTCAGGATCATCATCAACGACTTTTTGATTGCCGCGAGTTTCCGTTAAACCTTTTAAAAAGTTATCTAACTTTATCTGGTGCTTTTTAAAGATAGCGCCCAGTTCTGGGTCGTTCATTTTAATTCCGGCTAGGAAGAAATGCTCGGTTGAAATAAAGCTATCGCCCATCGCTTTAGCTTCGACTTCTGCCGACTGAAATAGCTTTTGCAATCGTGGACTGGCGTAGGGTTTTTGATGGCTACCCGTAATTTGAGCAAACCGATCAACACGACTTTGAAGGTCGTAGGCCAATGACTGTATATTAGTATTTAATTTCTCTAATATTCGGGGAACAATTCCCTGTTCCTGGGTCACGAGTTCATGAAGAAAGTGTTCCGGTTCTACCATAGAGTGGCTTTTTGCCTCGGCTTTTTGGGCCGCGGCTTGCATTGCTTCTTGGCTTTTTTGGGTCATTTTATCAACTTCTGACATATAATTACCTCTGAGCATAACTTGGGTCTCAAACCAGTTCCTGTCAAATAGCTATATGTAAAATTTATTACGAATTTTAATCTACCCACTTAAACGTAGGGCATTGCGCCGCTACGATTCGGTGTAATACAATATCGTTCTTTAGGATCACATCGCCGTTTTTATAATCAAATAGAGTCTGATTCACAATTGAGCACTTTTGGCCAAATTGGTTCTTAAACATCGATTTTAGAGTCGGCACTGAATTCGCCTGTTTACCCATCATAAAACCGGTATCTAAGTAGACACCGTTATAGCGAAGGACTTCGACGCCCCCGGCATTTTTTGGGTTAACAGAGGTGTAGTTTTTAAAGACGATATTGGCGTTATTAAGTGGATAAAGATTGTTAGATTCAAAATCAAAAGTCAGTTTTGAGTTCAATTTAACTGAAGCCTGATGATCGGCTAAAGTTACACCGTATGTATAGATTTCACGTGGAAAAAAATAATAAATGCGAGCTCCCGTAGTTTTGCTATCGGGACCTTTTCCGTAGGAATTGAAAACAAAAAACATCCCATCTGAGCTGATCAGAAAGCTTCGGTAAACCATACCGTCATAACCATTCATAGGATGAATTGAATGCCAGCATTCAGCCCTGTCTTCTTGATATTGCATCGAGAATTGCAGATTATCGCGATGAGTGATTTGGTACTGACAATCTTCCGGTCGCGAGTAACCAAAACTAGTTGCGGTTTGAATAAGTACACCTATAAGAATCATGAAAAAAATTTGTGATTTTGTCATATACTTTAATTATGCTTGTCCGCTAGGAGACTTGTCATGTAATCAGGTAACAATGGCTAAGACTCAAAGAAAAATTAGACCTTCGATCAAGCGTGAAAAGGTTTCTGCATTTGACTATCAACACTATAATCATCGTTTCAGCTGCGATGACTGCAGCCATTTTGACGCTCTGACAGAGACGTGCACACTGGGTTATCCAACAGAACCACATCGAAAGGCACAGCAGACACGTGAATATTTGATGTCCGGCACAATGGCTTTTTGTCGCTCGCACGAAATTGACTAAAGCTTACAAGTCTTTCCGCCCTATGAAAAAAGTCCGGGAACCCTTTGTTTATCAATGTTTCATGAGATTTTTCTATTCAAAACAAACTTTTTGCCTAGTGAGTGGAATTTTTTTCCTCGTCACAAAGACCATATTTTTTTAAACACTCGTTTTCCTCCCTAAAGTCCTGTCAAGAAAATGTCGCACACCCCGAATTAGTATTTGTAAGCACATAACTTGTTTCTAAAAAAACTAGTAATTTGCAAAAAGTAACAAGGATTCAGAAGGAACCGGAAAGTGCAGTCAGACTTTCCCACATTTAGAAAGGAGGGCCTTCAAGGAAGATTAAAAAAGAACAATCGAATGTTCATTTAAATTCGGTACCATAACGGTGCCTTATAGTTAAAGGCCAAAAACTCGCAATGGATGCGTCCCTCAAGTAGAGGGGTACTTAAACAAACACACGGAGGTTATTAATGAAAGATTTAAATAAATTAACGTTTTAAACGGAGGAATTTTATATGGGTATGAGAGTATCAACAAACGTAGCGGCTATCAATGCACAAAGAAACTTGAGCGGTAGCCAAAGAATGATCGGTAAATCAATGGCGCAATTAGCGTCTGGTAGCCGAATCAATATCGCAGCTGACGATGCTGCTGGATTAGCAATCAGCGAAGGCTTGAAAGCTAGCATCAGATCATCGGCACAAGCACAAAGAAATGCTAACGACGGTATCTCGATGGTTCAAACTGCAGAGGGTGGTTTAAACGAAATCGGTAACATCGTTGTTCGTCTTAGAGAGTTGGGCATCCAAGCATCTTCTGACACTGTAGGTGAAGTAGAGCGCGGATTTCTCAACAAGGAAGTTGATCAATTGAAATCTGAAGTTCAACGTATTTCGTCAGTAACTACTTGGGGCAAAACTAAATTGTTGGATGGTTCAACACCACAATTTGATTTCCAAGTTGGTATCTACAATAACGCTGAAGAAGATCGCATTTCATTCGACGCTTCTCAAAACGTAGCAACTCTTGATGCTTTAGGAATGGGTGGTCTTGACTACACTACTAAAGAAGGAGCGCAAGTAGGTCTTGAGGCTTTAGATTCAGCTCAAGAACTAGTGAATGGCTATCGCGCTAATTTGGGTGCTCTACAAAATCGTTTAACATCGACTGTAGACAACTTAGGTGTGGCTCATGAAAATATGAGTGCAGCTAACAGCCGTATCAGAGATACTGACGTAGCTCAGGCTTCTTCTGAAATGGTTCGTAACAACATCTTGTTACAAGCTGGAACATCTACATTAGCTCAAGCTAACTCATCTAACCAATTAGCTCTTAAACTAATCGGTTAATCAGTAAGTCAAATATTGTAGTCCTAAACAGGTGGCTGCTCTGAAAAGAGTGGCCACTTTTTTTTGTAAAATCCTTGCCTGTATATCACAATCCAGGCATTCTCGGTCTTGCGTGGTCTTGAAAAAAGGCTCAATCAGAGTCATTTCTATTATACTGCTACTTATCTTAGGATCTGGAATCTTAAAGACCGCTTTTGATTCTTACTTTCAAAAATCTCATGAGTTTTCTTATTTAGAATTTGCCCATGTTCATATGCACGGACCTGACGCGCACGAAGACTGCCACGGAAGTATGGTTAGTGGTCTGGTTTTCATCCCGGTTTCATTTAATCAATTTTCAGATTTAATACTACAGCTGAAATTTGAGTATACGGCTCTGCCCAATTCAATTTATCAGGATCCTGATTCCTATCCTTTGCGTAAACCACCTCGGTTTTCTTAAATTTAGTTTTTTTATTCTTCATAATTAAATTCTTATTTAAAGGAAACATATATGCATTTTCAAAGCGTTCGCTTAATTTTATTTATTCTTATATCCATTTTCAGTTTGAACTCATTTTGCATTACCTCCCCCAACGTCAATGCCACAGCTCTTTTCCTGTATCGCAATTCTAATTTTCACAAAGAAGATGCCAACCCGGCCAACTTGGATACTAATCCAAACGGGCTTGCGATTCAGGAAGCTGAACTGCAATTTTATTCGGCCGTGGATCCCTACACGCGATTAAACTTGCTACTGGCCGTGCATCCATCTCTAGAATCCGATGGAACTAAAATCGAAGAAAAATGGATCATTGAACCGGAAGAGGCCTTTGCCGAAAGCAGCGCCGTGCCCGCTACCAATTTGAAAGTCGGTAAATTCAAAGCATTCTTAGGAAAGCACAATACTTTGCATACGCATGCCTTCACCTTCGTAGAAGCACCTTTAGCCAATACTCACCTGTTAGGCGATGAGGGCTTAAATGATGTGGGTATCTCGGCAGCGGTACTTCTGCCAACTTCGTGGTTTAGCGAGATCACACTTCAATATTTGCGAGGCAAAGGCGAGAACGAACAGTTTAACTCGGCTAACCCGAATGATGGCGTTGGTGTTACTCACTGGAAAAATCTAGTCGAAGTCGACGACGCTACTACTGTTGAAGTAGGTGCCTCGTATGCGGCGGGTGCGAACTCGTATCGTAAAACCACATCGCTGACCGGCGCTGATGTAACTTTGAAGTGGCGACCTACTGACGGCGGTAAGTACCAGTCTGTGATTTGGGCCACTGAATATTTAGGACGAACACAACAACAGGTCGACGTTGAAGACGAAGCTGCGGGTGGATTGGCCTCGTGGATCCAGTATCAATTTGCCATGCAGTGGGCGGCTTTATATCGCTATGACGACATAACATTTAAAAATAGCTTTGATACGACAAAATCACCCAATGAAAAATCGACTCGTCATTCCGTCGGATTAGTTTATTCCGCATCAGAGTTTTCCGCTTTGAAGCTAGAATTCAACCAACGCAAAGGCGGAGTTAGAAATGCAAACAATGATGATACTGAGAATACATTATTTCTTCAGTATAATTTAACTATGGGTGCACACCCAACTCACACTTACTAAAGGTTGTTATGAATAAATATATTTTTCTTTTATTTTTACCACTCTGTAGCTTTGCTAAAATTCAAATTGCGGCGACTACAACCGATGTCGCGGCTATCGTTCGTGAAGTAGGCGGCGACCAGGTGGAGGTGTTTTCTATTGCAAAGGGAACACAAGACCCACATCAAATCGAAGCCAAACCCTCTTATATGGTGAAATTGCGATCCGTAGATCTTGTGTTTGCCCAAGGTTTAGAATTAGAAAGCGCGTGGTTAACGCCCCTAATTGAAGGTTCACGCAACGATAAACTCGTGCAGAAAAATAACGTTATGGAATTGGCGCCGTTAGTGGATCCTATCGACATTCCTCAAGGCGCAATCTCACGCGCAGATGGCGATGTTCATCCGGGAGGTAATCCTCATTTTCAACTGGATCCAATTCGTGTTGGCAAAGCCGCTCTTTTAATTGCCGATCGCCTGTCGCAGCAGAACCCGGCTCAAAAAGGATTTTTTACTGAAAATGCGAAAAAATTTAATCAGCGTATGATCGACAAAACTGCCGAGTGGAAAAAACGTTTGGCCAAAACCAGAATCAAAGAGGTTGTGACTTACCATAAATATCTAGCATACTTTTGTTCCCGCTTTGATTTGATCTGCGCTCTGCAGCTGGAACCAAAACCGGGAATTCCGCCTACGGCTAATCATTTGATGTCGATTATCTCGGAAATCAAGAAACGAAATATCGGTTTAGTGCTGATCGAAAATCTCTATTTGGATGATGCCGGCAAAAAAATAAAGCAAGATATTCCAAATTTGAAAATTCAAAAAATTCCTGTTTCTGTTGAAGGCGACACGGGCATTCTAACCAACGAACAACTGATCGAGAAAATAGTTTCAACTATAGAGGCATCAATCTAATGGAAGCCTACTCATTTTTAGCTGCCCCTTTTGTTTTAGCGATATTGCTTGTCGGCATCCACGCTTATTTAGGTTTGCATGTTTTGAAACGCGACGTAGTTTTTGTCGACATCAGTCTTTCGCAAATTGCAGCGCTCGGAAGCACAGTCAGCTTGTTTTTTGCTTCAGAGGGTGAAAATAAAGGTTTGGCGTTACTGTTGTCACTGACGTTTTGCTTAGCTATTTCTTTTATCCTGGCAGCCTTGCGACACTTTGAGAAGAAAGTGTCGCAAGAAGCTTTGATTGGAATGACCTACGCTTTAGCGAGCGGCGCGCTGATTTTGGTTACAGACAAACTACCTCACGGAGCTGAACATTTAAAAGAAGCTTTAGTCGGAAATATACTGTTTGTAACGTGGCCCGAAGTTTTAGAAACAACAGTTGTGTACGCGATAGTCGGTGGTTTGCACTGGGTTTTTAGAAAACAATTTTGGAATGCCTCAGAAGGAAATAACAAAAAGTTTGTTTGGGACTTTTTGTTTTATTTCCTGTTTGGCATTGTCATCACATTCTCTACTCGACATGCGGGCGTTCTGGTTGTCTTTTCGATTTTAGTCGCACCAGCGGCATTGGCCGGACGTTTTTTAAACAAGGTATCTAGTCAGCTAAGTCTGGCTTGGCTGACTGGAAGTGTGGGTGTTTTATTATCGTTTGTGCTCAGTTATCGCTGGGATTTGCCATCGGGAGCGACGATCGTCTGCACGCTAACGACATTATTTTTCCTAGCGCTGTTTATTAAACCAAAAGCGGTTTACTGAATAGCGCCGCCTTTGCCATATTTTTCTGAAGACTGTTGATACGTTTGTTGCGCTTGAGGCAACCACTGTGTCAGCTTTGCGCGACGGTTGCTGTCTGAAGGATGCGTCGACATCCATTCTGGAACCTCACTGCCTTTAGCCGCGTTCATGCGTTCCCAAAGTGCGATAGATTCCGAAGGTTCATAACCGGCTTTGGCCATATAAATTTGTCCCACTTGATCGGCTTCACTTTCATCTTCGCGAGAGAACTTGCGATTAAAGAACGTCAAAGCCACACCCGCAGCGGCGCCGCCCAGCCCCGCTAGAAGTCGACAATTTTCTGTTTTGCACAGCAACTGACCACCAACTGCTGTTGCCACGCCAATCAATGCACCCGTTTGTTGTTCTTCGATGGCGCGCGCGTAGCCTTTCTGACCATGACGTCGAGTTGCATGCGCCACTTCATGTCCCATTACGGCAGCTAATGCACCTTCTGTTTTTAAGATAGGCATAATTCCCGTGTACACAGCCATTTTCCCGCCGGGCATACACCAGGCATTGGGTTCGTCATTTTCGATCAAAACGATTTCCCATTGAAAATTTTCACCAGATGCACGTGCGATACGATTGCCTACTCGCTGAACCATATCGTTCCAGTCTTTTCGAGTTGAAATTTTCGATTTTGATTTTACTTCTTGATACGCCTTAGCTGATTCCGCATTAATTTCTGCCTCGCTTGGCGTCTGCGCTTGCGATAGAGTGGAACACCCTACCGAGTTAGTTAATAAAAAAACTGAAACCAAGGTGATGAGAAGAGCCTGCATTGTTTTTTTCATAAAATACTCCGCTTTGTTGGTCCGATCTTAATAACAAAACGTCGAATGAAACAAGATTTTAAAAACAAAATTATGTAACAGTGCCGCCTAGGGATTTTAAAGTGGGACAGCCGGTAATTGCGATCGACATGGCTCGATTAGCTTTATTAATTCCGGACGTTTATTCATCCACTGAATCATCTCAAATTTCGAGGCCGCAGGAGCGAAATGTTGAACCAGTTGATTCCATAAGGCATCGCTCAATTTTTGATTCAAAGCATGCTTAGAATCAACACTGACATCTTTACCCTTAACGAAAATCAAAGGCAAACTCTGCTGACTAAAATTAACATCTGACCCGAAAGTAACGAATTTTGAAAAATCCAACTCGGGATGTTTCACTCGTTGAGCCAAGAAAAATTTGGAATTTCGGCAGGTCTTATTTGTTTTGTAGTATCCATTTTCCATAAGAATTTCGTCAAATGCGTTAACCAAAAAAGAAAGAAAGTCCCCTCGAAAGTAGGCAAACATTTCTGAGCGCGCAATGCGACGATCAAAAACAGATAACTTCGGATAGGTTGTTTTTAGGTATTGATCGAAATCATTTTCCAAAATATAGAGTAGCGCTTTATCTGCAATATCTTTAGATTTTGGCAACCAACTATATTCCGCGTGCGACAATTCGTGAAAAATGGTGGCTGCTTGAACCGACCAAATAGCTGGCTCTGCCAATTCTAATTCACTCAAAGTTTTAATTCGCTTGCGAGTTTTTCCATCCATTCGAACATCGTCAGTAGTGTGCTCTTCCTTGAGCACAACGGTATTTAAAATTCCATTATATGTAGCCGCAGCGTCTTGATTTATAACTCCCCATTTTTCTAGCAAACTAGGCAGAGCCAATTTAGTTTTATTTTCTAGCAGTACATGCTGCATGAACGACGTATTCATTGGCAACCGTTGATCGATAGAATTTAAAAAGCTATTGAATGGATCAGCAACAGCGATCACCCCGCTCAACAAAATGGAAAAATTTAAAACGTACGCACGCATGGACCCCTCCAGCAATTTCACGCTAGCGCCTTAGAATTCGCGTGACAACAGCAAACCACGCTGACTAGGATTTTATTTATGAAAAAAATATTACTCCCGTTGATTACACTTATACTAGGTAGTTCAATTTCTTATGGGTACGCTGGAAGCCTGATGTACATGGAAAACCAAAACGTCATGGAAGGAATTTACAACGACGTCAAGGAAACCTCTCCGGATCGTTTACCTGACGACGTCGTTTTTCCAGGTAAACCAAAACAAGTCGCCCTTTTTTATGGGAAAGGCACTTGGGGAACAGGCAGAAACCAGCTTAAAAATTTTCTCTACAGTCATGGCCGCTCGTACAAATTAATTTATGAAAAAGATATCTTGAATGGATCGCTAAACAAAGGCGGCTATCACACTCTGATTATGCCAGGTGGGAAATCATGGATCTACAATGAAAACTTAGGTGCGGCTGGTGCTCAAGAAATATTAAAATTTGTAAATACAGGCGGAAACTATATCGGTATTTGCGCCGGTGCCTATTATGCGACATCGCACCGCCAAGGCCCAACTCCGACACCGATCAATTATGGAATCGGTCTTTTAAATGGAATAGCGCTGGATGGGACGGCGTTGAAAATGGCGCCGTTTAAAACAGGAATGTCAGATTATAAGTTCGCTCTGTCTAGTTTCAAAGATAGCTATCGCATACTTTTGCTAGGCGGCCCGTCACTATTGTACACAGAAGCCGAAGCCAAAGCGAAACGCATCCAAGTGTATTCTATTTTTGCCGCTAATTTTCCAGCGATGATCGTTTTTGAGTATGGCAAAGGTCGCGTATTTTTATCTGGACCTCATTTAGAAGTGGAAGAAAGCCAATCTATTATTGGCGTTAAGTACCGCGATCCCGACAGCGAATGGCCGATCGTTGACTACGTATTCACTAACCATTTCAGGAATCCATAGCAAGCTGATCATCTCGCCAATCAACATGTGGTTCGCCCGGTCCCCCTAGAACCACAATGATTTTCCAGGACCTTTGGATTGTATCATTTTGAAAATCGATATCTCCCGAAGGTTTCCTCTCATCGTTATCTGACTAAAATCTTTCATCTTTAAAAAAACACAAATTATTGTTACTTAAAAAAACTCATTAAAATTACAGACCTAACTAAAGTCCCCCACTCTTTGGTCCGATGGACTTTGTGAGTGTGAACCGCATGTAACTTCCGAAGCACTTACATAAAAAAAGGAAGACTTATGAATAGGAAGTTATTTTCACGTATTCTCTTAGCTTCGAGTCTGACGTTTCTGATTCAATGCTCTCCGGGCAGTTTCAAATCAGAAAATAGTCCGACCAGCAGTTCTAACAACTCTAGCTCTACCGGTGGTAGTGGTGGCAGCGGCACGACAACGGATGACTTGGCCGCACGTCGCAAAACCCTAGAAAAAGTAATCACAGGCGCTAGTATGACGGGATACGCACTGACAGGTGCGATACCTAGCTCAACTGTCCCCTATATCGATTTTGACCGCGCCAATGGAAACTTTGTAATCCGCATACCCATGACTAGCTTCGGTTCGCTGACTAGCATTGATATGACGTTTCCAGAATACCCAGGAATGCGTCTGTATATAGACTATGTATCGTCGATGCCTTACACGACCCTTCTTATCCCTGTTAAATATGTGCTGCGAAATGTCACAGAGGTTTCAGCTAAATTACCAAATGGTAATGCCGTGCCTCTTTTTCCAGCGGGCGAGGCACCGTCTCGAGCTATTTTGCTTACGCCAAATAAGGAAAGAAAAGTATATCTGTATTTAAGTGCTGAAGCTTTTGGCCTATTTGCAGAAACGTCGTTCAATCCGCTGGCTTCGTTTAGCGTTTCCGGTATCCCGATTCAATTAAACGACCTGATTTTTACAATCACGGACAAGAATA
>CAZCHT010000056.1:0-27514 GCA_964498705.1 uncultured Bdellovibrio sp.
CTCAGTTTCGAAAATATCAAAATCGAAAATGTTTACGTCAGCTATCGTTATTTAGAGAGAATCTTTAAATTCAAGCTGGGCGGCTCTGTGGCGCAGATTGTGACAAAAGACTACGAAGGTTGGCTGAGTCTACATCAACAAAACAAAAAAGAGTCTTTTTTCTCTTTAAAAGCACCCCCCGACCTATCTTCATTGGATATGGTTTTTTCAATCAACGAAAAAATCAATAGTGACGGTTCTGTTCAAACGCCTCTATCGATTGATGAACTAAACGAAATCGTAACTGACCTTAAAAAGAAAGAAGCCAAACGTGTTTGCCTAAACCTTGTGAACTCGCACAAAAATCCGGTTCATCGCGACCAAATCAGAACGGCTCTTGTCGAAAATCAATTTGAAGTCTTTGATGCGTGCGAATTGGGTATGGAGAGCGACGTAACGACTTGGCGAACTAGTTTAATTGAAGCGTCACTGGCTGGGACGTTTAACGAAATGAAAAGCGAAATTTTAGAATCGTTGCAATCCGTAGTGGCTGCCGAGAATGTGAAATACGTAACGAACAAAGCGGCGACATCTAATTGTAGAAATATCTTATCAGGACTATTTGCTCTGGAAGATTCTTTCTTTGATCACGCAAAGACAAAATTTCGTCTGCCAGATAAATTTGATGTTGTTCACTTAGGATTAGAAAACTTTTCTGTTTGGCTAAACGAGGATGAATTCTGGCAAAGCCCATGGGGCCAAACATCTATTCGCTCTAAAAAACGAATTGATTTAAAAGTCCAGCCAACCAATTCATTCATACTAAATATCTTTGATGAAGTCGAAATCAGTTCGGATGAAGAAAGTTTCGAGCCAGGCCCGATGTGTTTGGGACGTGGTAAAACGCCCTGCGTATATGATGTTCTAAACTCAGAAAACGTAACCGTTGAACTCCAAAAGAAAATTAAAGATTCGTTCTGGGCGCTTGCTCGCCTGGCAACGGGACGCCACACCCAAGAAAAGTCATTTGATGAATTTCGAAATGTTATCTGGGATCGCATCTTGGTCGAAGCTAGCTTTCTAGTCAGCAACGAAACCGTTGTGATTTATGGCGATCTACCAAAAAGCTTCGAAACCCGTGCGAAAAGTTTAATGAAAGCAAAAAATATCGTTTTCATTTCTCAAAAAGAATTTCCTAAATCTTGGTTGGCCTTGTTACGTGGCCGTGCGGAAGCAAATTAATGGATACACGTACTACTGATTTTCATTTTTTCTTAAAGTCCATAAGCCTGAAATTTACTAGCGTTGCTGTTTTTAATTCTGAGTTTAAATGTCTGCATATCCAGACTCCGTTTTCAAACAACTCAGTGGGAATGATGACCGGTCCAAAAACTCTAAAGAATTTCTTCCCTTGGGATGGCTCACAAGTAGTCGTCCACAACGATCCTTTACTTGGTTGCAGCCAATCGGACCGACTACAATTTATATTCTCTGCAGAATCATTTCATTTTTGCATTGAAGAAACTTTTGCTACTCGTTGGGACTTTAGCAAAAAAATGATCAAAATTCCACCGATCCCTGTTGTTGAAAATAACCGAACCAATACGCAGTTAATTGATGCTTTAACCAGCCAAGGCGACTGCCCTTCCAGTGTTCGTGATTTTGTATTAACGACATTACAAAAAATTGAAAAATTCCAATTTGATTTTAAAAATATTTTAAAAGGCCATGCCGGCTTTACAAATAAGGATTTCCATAAAGACTATTTGAATACGGTTTCAAATAGTTCTTTAAAAACGATCAAATCAAAAACATATGTTTCGTCACAGATTGAGTATGAGTTTGGCGCACAGTCATTGTTAAAATTAAAGACGTCGACGTCGGAACTGGGTGTTCGCATTGATTTCCAAGGCACTACAAACCACCCTACCATTCAAATGCCTGACTCAGTAACAGATTCCATCTGCTTTAGTTTTTTCGCTGATTACTTTCAATTTAGTGATTTAATGAATGAAGCCACCTTTTCACATTTTCAAATTGCTAAGCCAACCCAATCATTTGTTAATTCAAAAGTTTTCACGAATAAAATCTATTCTGACCATTGCGGAGTGGATTTAATTAATCAGGCATTGCTAGATTGCTGGTCGGAAAAGACAAATTTGAAACCATATCTGCTTTTAAAACCTTACTTTCAACTCAACTCTGGCAACGTCACTTTGGATTTCAATTTAGGAAATGCGAAACCGATCGGTTCTGCCGGACTGACTTATAACTTTGAACCATTGCTAGCATCCCGCCCCACTCCAGAAGCTAAGACAATGCCGAACCTATTAGATTTTAATCGTGTTGGAATGGATGTAAAATCAAGCCAATATCAATTTCGTTCACCAAAGGCGAAAGAGACAAATGATTTTCAGGCCGTTCTAGATTTGGAAAGCCTGCGCCCAGCTCAAATGGCATTCATGAATCCGTGCATTCCGAGCAAAATAAAAACGGGTAAATTGAAATCTGTGTTGGTGAAACCGATAATTACAGTGAATGGCAAAACAGAAGAGAGTCTTTTCGGAATTAAAGATTTATCTGAGGGAGACCGAGTGCAGGCCTCATCCGGCGCCCTTGATTTTGCTTAAAATTAATTAAAATATCTTTCAAACTATAAAAATCAAATGGCTTATAAATTAAATGGATAGGCAAATCGGCCACGTTGTCTTCAATGTCAGGCATACCTGTCGCTACAATCGTAGCTGCTGGCAGCTGCTTTTTCTGCTCTAAGCGTTTCAACCATTTTTCGGCTGTCTGAGGACCGACAAACCAGTCGCAAACAAGGACGTCATATTTTTCCCCTATCTGCATGTTATCGTCAGGAATCGTCATAAGAACATCTAGTGGCAGTTCTTCCGTCTCAAAAAAATCCTTGTAGAAGTCGCAAATATCTTCGCTGTCTTCCACTAATAATGCTCGTTTATAAAAGTGCCCTATTTTATCCATTTCCATAACTAAAGCAGTTTACTTTATTCAACCCCCTATACAATTACTTTTTTGTGACAACCTATGCCGACCCAATCAAGCGTTTCTAGAAAATATTCGCACTTGGGGCCCAAACCCATGTTTAACAGTCCTAAGTGTCTCAAATTTCGACTTATCCAAAAAGTCATTTCTGCCGATAAATTATTAGAACCCTTAATAAATCTGCATTTAAATATGTGGAGAAACAGACAGAGGAGTAAATCCATGATTGCCAGCTTTCGAAAAGATCGCCAGTTTCTAGCGCGCACTCATTTCACGTCGTTTGTTGTAATGAGTGTATTAAACCTAACTTTGTGTTTTTTTGGTGACATCAACTCAAATGATTTATTGTGGTATTTACCGCTGGTTCTAATTTTATCAACAACTAAAATTCAACTGGTAGTGGGTTGCTTTATATATGCAACTATCGTTAGTATTTTTCGTCCTGATTTTGATCCTGTTTATCTTTTGGCTGTGCCAATTGCCACTATTGCCACATTTCCACTGACCGCGTTTCTTCACAATGCCAGTCACGGGAGTTTTAGTCCCAAGTGGCTGAATCGTCCCATAGGCGAAGTCGTCGGCGTCATGCAGCTCTCGGGATTTGCGCAATGGAAAATCGTACATGTTGTTCACCACATGCATTCCGATGACCCTCAATTAGATCCGCATCCACCGTTAAGTAAAGGATACTGGGAATTTACCAGCGGCATGCGTGATTCCGCCATAAATGCCTATGTTAAATTCTTTTTCAAAACTCATGGTCAAGATTCCCAGTCCTTAGCTGCCATCAAACAATTTGGTCACGCCGCAAAATTAGATCAAAGCGCCCGGGTCCTATTTTGGCTGTTATTACTTGGACCTCAGTTATTTACATTTCTGTTTTTATCTTCGATCGTCTTTAAAATGTTTCATTATGCTTGGTTCAATTACTCCACCCATCGCCCAATGGGCTCCTCTGCTGAAATTCAAAATTTAAATACCCGACTATTCTATCGACTAGTTAATACGATCGCTTTTGGACTCTATTTTCATAAAAATCATCATTTAGTTCCCACCCTATTTGATCCACGAACTCTCCAAAAGGACCCGGCAGAAGAAAAACCAATCGCAGCGTAAAGAGCCCTGGTATAAAGAATTTTCCTGTCAAAAAAGTATTCAATCCTTCTATGTATTTGCTCTAATAGGCGCTCAAGGTTTTCGGCGCCAGCCTCTATTTTTTAAATAGATTTGTATTGATGAATTTTGCCCCATCCCTTATCTTAGACGTAGAGAAATTCCTAGATAGGGATAGGTTCAATGAATTTAGAGACTTTAAACCAATTTAATAAACGTGAGTTCTGTCGTCTCTTTGGCCTGTACGTAAAACGTCAAAAGGTTATGCTTAACCTTACTTCGGATAAAATCGCCGAAGCTACTGGCATGACACTTAAAGAAGTAAAAATGATTGAATCGGGTCGTAAACGCCTATCCCAAAATGAATTCGAAACTATAGTTTCGACAATGCAAATGGATAGCGGCGAGATATTAAATTTGAGCAAAATCACACACGTTGAAAATATTCTAAATTTTCTAAGGGAAATCGATGTTTTCTTCCAAAGATAAAAAACTACGAAACTTTATTAAAGATGTAGGACTACCATTGAATCGAGCTCCAGAGGCATTAGGATTGTCTCCGCTGACCTTCTTGGACTGGTGGTCAGGGAATCGAACTCGAGTGATCCAAAAAGCTCAGTTTGTTCAATTGGGTCAATATCTCCATATTAATGAAGATACTATTTTAGAAGGCACTTACGATAAAAACTTCGTGCGCTCTATCTTGTTTTCAGACGATGCTGTTATGCCAGAAAAGTACACTCAAAATAAATTCAGTTATTTACGCTCATCAGCCCATATTTTTAAATATCTAACATTAAAATATGGACAGCATTTTAGTGATATGATTTCGAGAAAACTGAATGTATCACCTCTAATTTATTCAGATCTAAATAATAAAATTAGCCTTAACTATTTTATAGATTTGCTAGAAATATTAACTGACCATGGCTTTAAGCAAAGTGATTTGGATCAATTGGCCTGCGTGATGTTTTTAAGCCTTGGCCAAACACCGCAGATGCTTGCTGAATTCAGCAAAGCTCGCAATTATTATGAATGTTATGAAGTCGTCGCTAAAAATTTTAAAAATCTCGATAATAATTTTAGAATTAAGACAGATCTAGATCGTACATGCTTTAAGGTCACTACATTTTTAGACTACGATAACCATGCTCACATTGATTTTAGTAAAAGGAATGTAGATAAAGTTCTGCGCTATCGTTTAATTTTGGCCGGATGGTTTCCCTATCTTTCCAATTTAGCACCTTCTTTACCAGAGTACAAAGTCAACTACACTTCCGATGGCATTCATTGTGATTATACTTTTAATTTTCCTGCCACCGAAAGTAGACACATGCACTTGGTACAAAACAAAGATTCACTAACTGACTAATTTCAGATGTTTTTCTGCTGCCGTCTCGTTGAAAATCAATTCATCCACAGCTGAATGAATTTTTTGATACCCTACATCGTTAGGTACAAATTCTTGTATATTTCTAAACAGCACTTCGTTTTCGGTACATATAGATTTAATACTAGGCACATTGAATTTTTCAATCATGATTAGCAAATGAGTTCCTGGCCACACCGGATGAACAAATTCTAGCCCCCTAGTGTAGGACCCAATATCTTCGAGCCATCGGGAAGACCGAAACCGTTCATTGGTGCCACCTAAAATACTTGTGTAACCCATGCGGGTAACATGAATGTAAATCATCGCATAACAAATATGGATTAGCTTTAATCCGGTTTTATGGAACGAATAATTGTTTTCGACAGCCAGTGCCCCGCAATCCGCCACCATGGGGTGTAACTTCTTAAAATCAGCATAAGCCGTCTGACACTTCTCCGGAAGCCCCGGCAACATATCTAGAAACGGTGTTTTTAACTGGTACTCTTTAGCTCGAGCTTCATAAGTTGATCGAATGGCCACAACCAATTTGGGCTCAAACACGTCACTTATATCATAAATCAAATAATGAGTGCCGACCATATCTTGTTTGTCGAGCGTGACATAGTCAGCGCGTGAACGCTCGAAATTAGATTGTTTAAACACAATGATATCATTAAGAATTTTCTGTACAGCCGGATTCATCATTTGGTTTATAACGTAGTCCAAAATCACAAGTCTAAATTGTCCTGAACTCTGATTCATGTTTCCACCCTTTAATCGAAATTAGTCAAATTCCAATAAATTAAAACTAATGGTTTCAAAATGGCTTCACAGACTAAAGTATCGGCATAATTTTGTATAACATAAATAACTTAAGATGAATTGTTTAATTTGTTTCCAACTCTGAGGTCGTTGTCTCGAAACAAGGACATTTTTTTTTCGTAAACGTATTCCTTTGAAACAGATCTCTCGATTTTCGATAAAGTTGCTCGGTTTAACACGATTGTCCGTGCTTAATAGAATGATTTACGAGGTTCCAAAAATCTTTTCGAATACTTTAGTTTCTAAATGAGGATAATGGCCGACGTCTTCAATAAGGTAAACATCACCGCCTTGTTCGCTCCAATAAGACTCTTCGTCTCGAATTAATCCATAGTAAGGATCCTCAGAACCGATATAAACTTTAGCTTTGCGGCCCTTCAACGAGACTTGGTGATTCAAGATAAAATCGACTAAAACGGTACGCCAGCAATTCATATCAACTGGTGGGACTTGGGAAGCCACTGCTTCGAATTCCTTTAACTTATTCTTTTGGGCCCAAAGACGGCGGTAGTATAGTGGATCGGACGTAACCGCTGTGACCAGTCGGGCAAAGGCTTCTATCTTGTTGCTTGCTGTTTCCATTCCTTTTGCAGCCGCCGTCAAATCCTGCTTTCTTTCTGGGATAGCGGCCTCACTAGCCAAATGCTGAGCAAAATTTATAAATGCCTTGGGAAGATCTCGAAGAGGAGAAATCAAAATTAAATTTGAATCTCTAATATTTATTAGATCTTTTACTTTAAGAGCTAAATCGCATCCAAAGCTGTGGGCGACAATCCCATCGTATTGGCCCAGGTTGAATTGATTTACGCACTGCTGAACCAATTCTTCAAACGAGGAAACATCTTTGGGCTGATCCCAGAAATCAACTGCCGATTTATAGCTAGTTAACCATTTCCTCTCTAGAGCAGCGTTTCCGCCCGGTCCAAAATGCAGAAACAGATAGCGTAAATTGGAATGATTCATGATTCCTTACCTTATGTTATAACTTTCCCAAAATTTCTTCTAAAATTTTCAAATTGCGTGCACTCGATTTCTGCTGTTCCGCTTTAATTTCTTTGGTTTCAAAAAAACCCTTTATATCGACAGCCACAAGGGGCGGCAGTCTATTGTTTTCGATAAAATACAATATGTATGGAGTAGAAATACTAGAAAGCAGAAAACAGGCACTACCTATCTGAGACGCACTCACATTTGGATCCGTCAGCATCCGCACAAGCTCTTCGCTAAAACTAGCTGGTATTTCTTCTAAATCGATAAAACCGGCAAAAATAGAGGCAATAGGATGAGATTTCTTTTTTGCATTTTCCAATCGTCCATGAAGTACTGGTTCTCCCAGATGATAATTATAACTTTGAATTCGCTGAGTGTAGCCCAAATCTAAAGCCGAACCTGTTGGGATTTTTAGGGCACCGGCTTGCTCATGAAGGGCTATTTTCATTTTTACCCCCTCAGTCGTCGTTACATCCACCGCATCAAACACAAAATCTATACCGGTAAGAAACTCCGTTAAATTGGCTTTAGACAGCCCTTCGGGCCATATTTTCACGTCCGCATTGGGGTTAATATCTAGTACTCTTTCTCCATAAACATTTGCTTTGTTCCGTCCAATGTCTTTACGACTGACCATTTGTCTATTCAGATTACTCTGATCATATGTGCCATTATCCGATAAATGATAATAGGTGACCCCTAAACGCATTAAGCCATCAACGAACGCACCGCCTGTTGAGCCACAGCCCGCAATACCAACTCTTAACTTCTTAATTTGTTCCTGCTGACTTCGAGAAATAATCGAAAAATTTCGAGTATAGGTCTCCCAATAGTCGCGGTCCCTTGAAACTGCATCCATTACATTCACTCCAGTTTGGGCTAGGCCCACGGCTAATCGGTAAATAATTTAGATAACATTAGTTTTTTGTTCATATTTCCTACAATAACCTAAGCTTTCGAATACTTAAAAGACAATTTAAATTCCGGTGAAGATCTACGTATGAGACGATAACTGCAAAGCCAAGTGCGGTTCTCACCATGAAATAACAATCTAAAGATAAAACGACTTCCCTTGACGCCTGTAGATATGTCAGAATATAACATCTAATGAACACACAACTTGAGGTACAGATATGAGAGAAGTCCGTCGCGAACTTGGCGCACTAATTAGAGAATACAGAGTTAAGAAAAACTTCACCCAGCTAAATTTAGCTGAAAGACTGGGATACGATTCAACGCAATTCGTATCACTTTTCGAGCGTGGACTTTCTAAAGTTCCCCACAATGTTTTAGGCCAGTTGATTGTAATCCTTGGCATTCCAGAGAAAAAAGTTTTAGACACTTTGATGAAGGCGTACGAAGTTAACTTGAAGTCGGAAATCTCTTCGGGCAAAAAGACTGCAAAAAACGCGTAGTTTTTTGTAAATCTTTGTTAAAAAGCGTTCACAATAGATTGATCTGATGAAAACTTAAAAGGGAAACTCTATGAACGAGACATATCGAGAACTTGGCTTACTCATTAGGAATTACCGACAAGAAAAAGAGCTAACTCAGTTGGATCTATCTAGAAAGCTTGGCTACGAATCAACTCAATTCGTTTCTCTGTTTGAAAGAGGAATTTCAAAAGTTCCTCACAACGTTTTAGGCCAATTGATTGTGATTTTAGGCATTCCAGAAAAGAAAATCTTAGAAGTCTTACTTAAAGATTACGAAGTCAGTTTGAAATCTGAAATTTCATTGGGAAAAAAGATAGCTCGAAACGGCCATTAGGTCGCGTGCAATACTTTTCCGCCGATCTTTCCGATCTCGGCTTCAATTCGTTTTATTTGATCAAAACTATTGGTTTCCAAAAAGAAGTCGATTCGCGTTTCACGTAAAGATAAACCATGAGTTAAACGATCATGGTTTACTTCTAAAATATTTGCCTTTTCTGTCGCAATAATTTGAGTCAATTTTTGTAAATTTCCCGGCATATCTTCAACCACAACCGTCATTTTGGCTAGTCGACCGCGTTTAATTTGTCCTCGCTCAATAACTTTTGAGACAATATTCAAATCGATATTTCCACCGCACAGCAAAACACAAACGTTTTTTCCAAAATCTAATTTATGATTCATCAGACCCGCAAAACCCGCTGCCCCAGAGCCTTCCGTGACTGTCTTCATACGTTCGACCAAGTATACGATAGCTTCCGCGATTTCATCATCGGATACTGTCACAATATCATCCACGTATTTTGAAATAAACTGACTGTACATTTCTTGGCTTGGCCGCTTGATAGCAATCCCGTCGGCAATGGTCGTGATTCGCTTTGATTTCAGTTCCGCTGGTTGATGCTTAAATAGCTGACTCATACCCGGAGTTTGGTCCGATTGAACTCCGAAAATTTTGCAAGATGGTTTCAAGGTTTTAATAGCCAGACTTATTCCGCTAATCAATCCCCCGCCCCCAATAGGCACAATTACGCTGTCGACTTCAGGCAGCTGAGTTAAAATCTCGAGCCCTATAGTCCCTTGCCCGGCGATTACGTGAGAATCTTGATAGGGGTGAACAAACGTGTAGCCTTCTTTTTTTTCTAGCTCTTTGGCATACTCGTATGCGTCGTCGTAAATTTCACCTTTCAAGATAACTTCGCCGCCGTAATGTTTCGTGGCAGAAATTTTATTCAAAGGAGCCGTTTCAGGCATTACAATAACAGACCGAACACCGGCCAATTTAGAACTCAAGGCAACTCCTTGAGCATGATTACCTGCCGAGCTAGCAACGACACCGCGTGCTTTTTCTTCAGGCGAAAGATTCATGATTTTATTATACGCGCCCCTTATTTTAAAGGAGCCCGTTCTTTGTGTATTTTCAAATTTTAAATACACATTTCGTCCGAAGAGCTCACTTGCAGATAACGAAAAATCCAAATCTGTAAGCTTGATCACGGGCTTTAACAGCCCGTGTGCTTTTTGAATATCTGAAATATCGACTTTAAGTGAACTCATACTTAACTTTCAAATTAGAATTTGTAAGCAAATCCGGTGTGGATCGCAGTTGACGCGGCTTCGTAAGTGCCTGCTGGTGTAGACATAGGTTGTACCGTTGCATCGCCGTCACCTTTAACTGTTGTGTAATCAAAAGCGATATTGAAATCGAGTGGAGAATCACCGATTTTAAATTCCTGACCTGTACCTAGAGTGTACGTTGCTGCTGCACCCGGTGGAGTGAACGAGGCCCGTGCATACTGTTTGTTAGAAACATCAGACGTATAGATGTAACCGAAACGTACCGGCCATGACATACCAGAATACTGAGCTGCTACTTTAACGTTTAATTGGTCTTTCCATTTTTGATCGATATCAGGAACCGGTTGACCAAGTAATGTACCATCTAAGTCCACTTTCTCGATTCGTGAGTACTGGGTGTGATCCAATTCACCATACAATGTCCACATGTCAGTCAATTTATGCTCCACACCTAAATTGATTGCCATCGGCAATACAGTATCAACTTTTACATCCGCTTCTGCGATAGTAGACGTGCTAACCGTTTGGCAGCTTGTTCCGCAGGCATTCAATGAACCAGACGCTTTAGCTGTTTTGCTGACTGCTGTTTCAGTTCTTACTGTTAAACCTAATTTAGTGGATTCATTTAAATCATATTGAAGACCTAAGCGAACGCTATCTAAGTTAGCTGTTTTGATGTCTTTAATTTCAACATTTGTAACCGCAGCCACTGAACTTGTGAAGGAACCAGTTCCCATTACGTAACCAGCTGAACTGAAAGTTGCATCTGTCATTGTGTAACGTAGAGCCAGACCTAATCTTAAAGCATCACTCATTTTGTAACCTACGCCGGCTGCAAATTCAGTGATTGTGATTTCAGATCCTACTTTTGCTTTGAAAGCACGTGGGCCAAAATCAACATCTTCATAAACGGCACGAGTTCCGCCTACTGCGTAGTAACCTAAACCATATGACCATGAATCATTTAACTTCATAGAGTACGTGATACCAGGGATTACTGTTTGAGCTGTTTTAGAAGACTCTTGTTTTCCTGCATTTGTAAATGGACCAGATGTCGGAGTTCCTGGAGGAGTTGCCGGAGGAGACAACACATTAGCATTAGGAACGATAGGTCCTTTAAATTGGGCAGAACCGGCTGAAAGATTGAATGTTAAGTCTCCTAATTCTGGTGAGTTAACCAATCCCGCTGGATTGTAAAAAATAGAATCAGAACCGCTCACACCCGCTGATGCTGAACCAGCAACACCTGAATATTTACCGCCCCAAAGAACTGATTTTTCGTAGCCAGAACCAAATGCTACTGTAGAAACAAAAAACAGCAATAACGCCTTTTTCATTCGAACTCCTATGCTTAGTTATTTTTGGAAAGAAAAAAAAATCTTTCTCTCCGGATTTACCTAAGCATTGTTTCTTTAGAGTCGGAACTCAAGGAAAAAATCTACTCACCGTCGAGTTTTTCAAACACGGGGTATTTTTGGACAATCGTTTAAATTTGAATTTATAAAATGCGATTAAAAACTATTCCATTTCCCAAACGCTAGACATACCAATCAACGGTGGATAAACCGAATGAGGTAACAGTGTTTTCATTTTAATTTTTTTTGCTGATAACTGTGAAAAGCCGTACTCGATACGCTCATCAAAATATAAAAATGGAAGTAGCCGTTTGCCACACACCATACACTCTGTAACAAGATCACCAACACACTCGTTGGTTTCATCACAACAATGACACCTGCGAAAATGAATCTTTACGTTCATAAGTAACATCCTCTCAAAAGCAGAGGAGTCGTCCACACACCTCTATTTTACGAGAGATCAGTGCAATTCGGAATCCCTGTTCTCAAAACAACCCGGAAAGAAGTGGCCGCTAAGCATTCAATTTTCCGATGGTTTTTAAAACCACGAACGAATCTATAAATGGGATCTCATAAAGTGACAAAAAGGAGATTGCACACAGCGCGTTAGGTGTGCCGTTAAGAGAGACTGTTTTGAATAAGATCTAAAAAGGCTGCTGCTTCCAACGAAGCCCCGCCAACAAGGAACCCACTCACGTGAGGAATTTGTATTAACTCTTGAGCATTAGCGGCTTTAACAGATCCACCATATAGAATCGGTGCCTGCCCTAAATCTAATTTAGCTAACGTCGTTTGGATGAATGAATGAGTTTCTTTAACCTGATCGGCAGTCGCAATTTTCCCAGTTCCGATCGCCCAAACTGGTTCATAGGCAACGACTAGCGTTTTGCCATTTGCCGACGTGATTTCTTTCAGACCTTCAGTCAACTGCGCCAGCAACACGGCTTCCGTTTTTCCAGATTCACGCTCTTCCAATGTCTCGCCAATACAGTACATCGGAATCAAATCTGATTTTAATGCCTGATGAATTTTCTTATTTAAAAATGAATTGGATTCGTGAAAATACTGGCGACGCTCAGAATGGCCAATCAATGCATACTGGCCATTCAATTCTTTGATTACTTTTGCCGAATTCTCGCCCGTAAAAGCACCTTGAGATTCTGAATAAATATTTTGGCCACCAAAACGTACTGCTGAATCTTTTACTGACTGGCTTGTCGCTTCAAGTGAAATAGCCGATGGAAAAAACACGACTTGAAATTGTTTTCCTATCTGAGCGTAAAAAGATTTCTTTTTACCTTCATCAAAGAACGCTTTAAAAAAACTGCGAGTTTCGGCTGGGGATTTATTTAATTTCCAATTTGCTGCTAAAATTATATTTTTCATCCCCGTGCCTTCCTCAAAAATTATGAACGAACTTTAAATCGTAATACTTCTAAACCGGGAAGCTTATCGCCTTGTAGATACTCAAGACTGGCGCCGCCACCCGTAGAGATATGAGTCATCTGACTCGCAAAACCGCTTTGTTCTGCAGCCGCCGCGCTATCGCCGCCACCGATGATTTTTGTACCTTTGCTTTCAGCAATCACTTTCGCCAAGCTGAATGTACCTTTAGAAAACTCGGGAGTTTCAAAAACACCCATAGGACCATTCCAGAAAACCGTGCCTGATTCCCTAATCAAAGCCGAGAAGTTTTTCAGCGTCTCTGGCCCAATATCAACGCCCATTTCGCCCTCGCCTATTTCTTTCTTAACTTTAGCATTGGCTGTATCTGTAATATTTGTGGTCACCACGTGATCGACAGGCAATAAGATGGTTTTATTACGAGCATCGATTCGTGCCAGCAATTCTTTTGCGTATTTTACTTTGTCCTCTTCAACCCGTGATTTACCAACAAAGTGTCCTTGGGCTTTTAAAAACGTGTACGCCATGGCGCCGCCAATAATAAACGCGTCAACAACATCCATTAATTTTTCAATTACGCCGATTTTATCAGACACCTTAGCGCCGCCCAGAATAGCCACATACGGACGCTTAGGATTCATTAACAATCCATCTAACATCTGAATTTCTTTTTCAATTAAGAAACCAATACCTCGATCTGGAATCATCGCTGGCAATGCATGGATAGTCGCATGGGCTCTATGAGACGCGCCAAACGCATCATTGATGTAAATATCTGTGTACGAAGCTAAACGACTTGCGAACTCTTCTGAATCTTCAGTCTCACCGGCTTCGAATCGAACATTTTCCAATAAAATAATTTGATCCTTAGCTAACGTGTGCAGCAGTTGTTTAACTGCTTTTGCACTTGGATCTTCAACTAATAAAACATCTTTGCTTAAACGCTCAGACATGGCTTTTGCAACTGGTTCTAAAGAAAATTCTTTATCTTTAGATGTTTTTGGACGCCCCAAATGAGACGCCATAACTATTTTAGCACCTTTTTCGATAAGGTAATTAACCGTAGGCAAAGTAGCATCAATACGTGTGTAGTCCGTGATTTTACCTTTTTCCATTGGAACATTTAGATCCAAACGCAAAAAGACAACTTTGTTTTCAAATTCGAAATCTCGAACTGTTTTAATGCCTCTTAGACCCGACTTTTGTTCCGACACTGTTATAGTCCTTTCTCTGCCATGATCTGCAAGAAATCGATCATACGGTTCGAGAATCCTGTCTCGTTATCATACCAAGATAGAACTTTACCCATGCGAGGATTGATAACCATAGTATCTTTTAAATCAACGATTGAAGAATACGGGTTGCCATTGAAATCCACAGAAACCAATTCTTTAGGCTCAGCAAACATTACACCTTTAAGTGCGCCGTTAGCTGCGGTTTTGATCGCTTCGTTAATAGATGCCACCGTCATATCTTTTTTAGAATTAAACGTTAAATCCACTAAGCTAACGTTAGGAGTAGGAACACGCACTGAAATACCGTCCAATTTACCTTTTAATTCAGGCAAAACTAAACCGATGGCTTTCGCGGCACCTGTTGATGTTGGAATCATGCTTAAAGCCGCTGAACGCGCGCGACGTAGATCTTTGTGATTAGCATCTAAAATTCTTTGGTCATTTGTATACGAGTGAATAGTTGTCATCATACCAAATTCAATTCCAAAAGAATCATTCAAAACTTTAGCCAAGGGAGCCAAACAGTTTGTTGTGCATGATGCGTTCGAAATGTATTTATGCTTAGTTGGGTCATACTGATTTTCATTCACACCAAGAACAACCGTTAAATCGACACCATCAGCTGGCGATGAAATGAAAACTTTTTTCGCTCCTGCCGTGATATGTTTTTGATAATCGTCTGCGTTCTTCATGATGCCTGTGCATTCAAGAACAACATCAACGCCAGCATCTTTCCATGGAATTTCCAAAGGATTTTTGCTTGAAAAATATTTAACTGTTTTTCCATTCACGATTAGATTTTTTTCATCGTGAGAAACAGTTCCTTTAAAACGGCCGTGAGTCGAATCAAACTCAAGCAAATGAGCAGATCCAGATACGCTATCTAATGAATTGATAGCTACGATATCTAGCTTCTCAAAGCCTGCACGAAACAATACGCGACCAATACGACCGAAACCATTAATACCAACTCTAATTTTTTTAGACATCTGACTTTCTCCTTAATTAATAATTATTCTAGGTCCCAATATTCAGCTTGTAGGGACTCGTAGTAATAGTGCCCGTACATTTTGAAGTTTTTCATGTTTTTAGGAATAACAGCGACTTCAGGACGGAAATACAACGGGATAACGGGAACGTTCTCTGTGTATTCCTTCATGATTTCTTCAGTGATTTTTTTACGTTTTTTGAAATCAAATTCATAGTCATAATCTTCTGTTAGTTTGTCTAACTTAGGACTTGAATAACCATGATAGTTTTGACCCGTCCAAGAGTTCTTTTCTGTTGGTATATTCTTGCTGTGTAAAACAGATTCGTGGCCTAAACCAGGAAAGCTGCTCCAAGCGAATACTGCCATATCGAAATTACGTTTACGTAAGGTTTCAGAGAACAACAAGCGCGTTGGATCTGTTTTCAACTGCAAATCTACACCGACATCTTTCCACTGAGATTGCAAAATCGCTTGTAGGGTTTCGATTTGTTTTAGGCCCGCGGCCCCTACTAGTTTGAATGTTAACTTTTGGCCATTTTTATAACGGAAACCGTCTGGTCCCAATTTCCAGCCCGCTTCATCTAACATTTTACGAGCTAGTTTCTTATCTGTTTTGTATACTTTAACAGTCTTGGAATCGGCTGTGTACAGTGGATCCAAAGGTGATGTCATGGACGTCGCAACCGTCACTTTGCCTTCAAAGATAGATTTATTGATATCATCTTTGTTCGTTGCGTACGACAACGCCTGACGCACTTTTAAATCACTCAAAATCGGATGTGTCGTATTCACATCGATGTGCGCGTACGTGATGCCGTCTTGGAATTCAACTTTGTATGGCAAGTTTTCTTCTTTTACTTTTTTGTCGAACGCTAATGCTTGATCCAGAGTCATACCGATACGGCAGATTTTTTGAATATTTTTCGAACGTAAGTTCGCCTCTAGAGTTCCTGCATTTGGAATAATACGGATAACGATTTTTTGAATTTTAGGTTTAGTGCCGAAGAAATTAGGGTTGGCAGTGAACACAACGTGTGAACCCAGCTTCACTTCAGAAACGACGTATGGTCCGTTCCACAAACCTTTTTGAGTAGGGTCTTTTTGGTAAAGAGTATTGCGATCGTAACCTTCTTTTTCTTTGCCCCATTTTTGGAAGATAGGTCCTTCTAAATGTTCTGGTAATAAAAGAGTGTGGCTATCTACGTAGAAGTTCCATTTAGCTGCTTTGTATTTGATGTTGCATTTTGCTGGCGTTTTCTCATCCCACTCAACAGATTCGATATTCTCGTACCCTTCTTTAGTTGGCAAAGAGGTATTCGGGCTTAAACCTACTTCCCATGTGAACTTGGCGTCTTTGCATGTGATCGGATGTCCATCACCCCATTTTAAACCATCGATGAATTCCCATGTAGCGATCAGTTTTTTCTTGCCACCTTCAGTGACGATTTTCATAGATTTATCTTTTAAGTTCGGGATGCGTTTAAAGATACTTGTTTTCCATTCGTTCTTGTCATCCATGTAAGTCCATGGACGAGTCGCCAGGTACAACATGTATTTGGAAGCACCGACGGACGCGATGATTGGATTCAGAGTTTCAAATTCTGTGTTAGTTCCGATCGTGAATTCTTTTGCATTTTGTGCCTGAGCAAAACCAGAGATAAACACAGCAGACAAAATCGCGATCATAACTTTATTCAATTTGGAATTTACGTTGAGCATGGGATCTCCGCTAAAAAGCTGTTAATTCAATAGTTTGGGGAACATTTTTTCCGCATTTTTGTTCGTTTGTAAACATAAATCTTCTACGGATATTTTTTTAAGATCGGCTACAAACTGCGCTGTGTGCACAACATAGCTTGGTGTATTTTGCCGGCCACGCATGGGAACGGGCGCCAAAAATGGCGAATCCGTTTCAACATGGATTCTATCCAATGGGATGCTCTCTACGACTTTGCGTAAATCTGTAGCATTTTTAAAGGTAACGATGCCAGAAATCGAGATATTGTACCCCAAAGCCAAGCACTCGTCCGCCAGCCATTGCGTACCGGTAAAGCAGTGGATAATACCTTTTACTTTACCTTGATATTCTTTAAGTAAATTAACTGTATCAGGTTCCGCATCGCGCGTATGAATTTCAATAGGCAGACCTAATTCTTGCGCCAGCTCAAGCTGATCGCGAAAGGCAGCTAACTGTTCTTTTTTAGGCGATTGCTCGTAATAGTAATCAAGTCCAATTTCACCGATGGCAATCACACGCGGGTGAGTCGCATTTTGTTTAATAAACTGACGAACTTCCGGAGTGTAGGTAACACCTTCATGAGGATGAATACCCAAGGTGCAATACACATGTGGACTGTACTTGTCTGCGTATTCTAGTACAGTTTTTAAATCATTAGGGTCTGTCGCGATCGTCACGATACGCTTTACATTTTGAGCTAACGCCGCCTCAATCGCTTTTTCGGGGCCTTCCTCAAGTTTATCCAAATGGGCATGCATGTCTGTCCAAAATAGATTTGCCACTAGATCACACTCCTTAAATTATCAACGATCAATGATTCGATAAATAAATTCGAATCAGGACTTAAAAATAAATCTTCTTTTTTTGTCTCTAGAATTTCGTAAAACTGAGACCAAACTAAACTATTCACCTGGGACCACGCTTGAATATCTTTTCGATACTCCTCAAAGTACACCGTCGCAGAATCCACGTTCGGCGCAGCTTGCGTCAGCAGCACATCACGGACCATAATTTCTAAATATGTAATTAAATCCTGGAACTGATCTTTGCTTTTCACCGTTGATTTCTGCGCGTCGGTCAATGGAGTATAGCGGGCTTCGGCGATACAATCTAGAATTTCACAGGCTAACTCGACGATGGGACGGAAATCTTTATCCTGGCTTTTCGCTACCAAATGCAGCTGGCCACTGGTTTTGAAATTCGAGAGCGTGAATTCATTCATCAAGCTCACACGTTCAAGGTCTTTCTCTGTTAAAATCGAAAACGGAATCAATCGGCAACGCGATTTGATCGTCATCAACAAACCACTGATTCGAGAAGAGATAAGAAAGAAATAAACACCCTCTGGTGGCTCTTCCAAAGTTTTTAATAGTGCATTTGATGTTGGGATATTCATTTTATGAGCATTATTAATGAGGATAAATCGAGCTCCACTTAAAGACTTCAATTTTAGAAATTCTTTAATCTTGTGGACTTCATCCATTTTAATAATATCGTCGCCCTCATCTATGATCAGCAAACCTTCGTGAGTACCGGATTCGACTCGACGGCAAGAACCACACTGGCCACAACCTGATTTAGTTTCGCACAAAAAATACTGTGCCGTCGCCATAGCCATTTTTCTTTTGCCGATGCCCTCTGGGCCTGAAAAAAGAAACGATCCCGACTGCAAATCAGATGAAATAATTTTTTTAACTTGTTCCCACTGATTTTGATGACCCACCAGCTGCGCCGCTATTTGAGCCATTTATGTTCCCTCATTCGCACTAGAACTAGTTCTAGCATTTTTTCGGTACTTAATTCGGCTGACACAACAAACCACTGTTTAGGATTATTTTTTGCTAATTTTAGAAAGCCATCGCGCACGCGATTGTGAAAATCATCTTTTTCGGCCTCGATGCGGTCTTCGGCTACGCTGGTAGAATCCTGGCGATTTTTACGGCGACGTTTTGATTCTTCGACAGTGACATCGAGTAAAATATACAGATCCGGCTCTAAACCCATCGTCGCAAACTGGTTGAGCCAAACAACGTCGGCCTCGTTAATATTGCGACCGCCGGCTTGAAAGGCTATTGAGCTCGCGGCAAAACGATCCGACAGAACCCAGCCACCGTTTTGCAACCGTGGTTTAATCCAAGTTTCTACCAATTGCGCTCGAGACGCTTCATACATAAGCAATTCCGCCCGAGGTGTGGGCGCATAGGGACCCTTCGCGAGGATCAAATCCCGTAGCTTATCACCTAATTCGGTGCCACCGGGTTCGCGGGTCATTTCGTGATCAATTTTTTGATCTTTCAAAATTTGAGAGAGCCGATTCATTAGAGTGCTCTTGCCTGAGCCGTCGAGCCCTTCGAATACGATAAAAGCCATGGCGTTATATGGATGTAATTGCCTTGAAAGATAAAGACAAATTTAGTTTTATGCGCAGAGTTATGAATTGAGAAAAAACCATTTAGCCTAGATATTCCTTTGGATATTCATACGTCATAATTTTACTCGAGGTATTACCCATGGTTGATTTTTTATCTGTATTACACATCATCGTTACAATCGCTCTTTGCGGACTTGTACTTATGCAAGATTCTAAAGGTGGCGGTGCTTTGGGTATCGGCGGCAGCGGTTCTAATTCATTATTGGGCGCAACAGGTGCACAAACATTAGCAGCAACGCTGACCAAATGGGTGGCGATTCTTTTTGCAGGATCATGTATCGCTCTGACTTACTTCTTGGCTCACGATAACAAATCTGTTGTGGATCAAATGCATTCAACAACAACGACTAGTCCAATTCCAGAGAACAGCCCAACAACTCCGGTTCAGAAAGACGCAAAACCAGGTTCGGTAACTACGGATCCAGTGAAAGCAACTGATCCGACTGCAGCTCCGGCAACGGCACCAGCAGCTACTACGGCTCCCGCAACTCCAGCTGCTCCTGCAGAAAAGAAATAATTTATTTCCTCAATGAAAGCCTCGCTTCAAGATAATATTTATACGTATATCTTTTTATTTTTAGGCGTGGGCTTTATTACAATCGGTTATTTACTTAGCAAGCCCATCTCAAAGACACTGTCTAAACCTCAAGTGCTGGGCCAAATCGAAAAACTAGCCGGCAACGCCTCACTGACCCGCAAAAATCAATCTCGTGCTCATCAACTGGCCGATTCAGAACCGTTAATGATTTTGGATACGATTGAAACTCACAAACAAAGCCGCGTTGAGATTCAATTCAAAGACGACACTAAAATACGTTTAAACGCGGAAACTAAAATTATCATCGATCAAGAAAAAGATGTCACATTGATCATCTTGTCAAAGGGCTCGTTCTCTATCGAAAGTTATGGTTCACAGAATCAAGTTTCAGTGTCGTACCAAGGACAGCGCATTCGCTTACAAGAGTGGGAACAATGGCTTGCGGCTCTCAGCACACCTAACAAGCAAGCGGCGTTGAGTGCTTATCGTTCTAGCGATAAACTTTCAGAAACTATTATCAGTGATACGATCCAAACCCATAAAGCGAAGTTCTTGCAGTGCTACAACAAGCTCTTGCAAAAGACTCCGGGCATTTCTGGTTCTGTGACGATGGCGTTTACCATTGAACGTAACGGTCGAGTGAGCAATCCAACAGTGGCCAGTTCCGCACTGACAGACAATAGCTTCAAGGCCTGTCTATTTGAAGTTTTAAATCGCATTGAATTTAAGGCCTTCGAAGGCGAACCGATCTCGACGGTCATTCCACTTAATTTCGAATAATTTTTTCATCGGTACTCGTTTAGATAATCGACATGCTCTTGCACCCATGGCTCTTCAATATACAACGTTTTATCAAAGGTGCTCGAAGACGGTTCGTACGAAGGATACAGAATTCCTTTTTCTACGAATTTAGGTTTTAAATTTAAATACGTTTCTTGCGACAAAACACCACGACGAATTAGTTCATCAAAACTTTTAATTAATTCTTCCGTTGTGTAGTAGTAGTTGTAAACCATATCGTTTAACACTTCCATCAACCCATCAAAATTCAATCGCTTATCTTGTAGTAAATCTAAAGCCACTTGAAATGTGTTGTAGGTCGGCAGTGTTCGTCGTCCAAATTTCAAATAATATTCAGGATCAGTATCTGTGGCTAAGTTAATATATATTTTCTCAACAGGATCACGTTCTGGACACTGCGATTGTAAATCTAAAATGGTATCCACTTGATCGCCGGTTACATATAACTCTTCCAGCACACTGCGCACTTCTTGAATGGAAATTCGGCGCGCGCAAATATCAGAATACAAATTGTAAATGATCGCGTCAGATTCGCTATCATCACCCCAGCAAATCTGTTTTACATTTTCGCTAAGACGCGTGCGTAACTGCATCAAGGCTTGCAGCTTGTAACCCACTTGTTTGGTTAAACGCCAGAAACGATCCGGTTTTAAATTCTTCAAATTGTCTTTATAAAAACAACCTAACGGATTGATGTTATCGATATAAAATTTTTCAGAAATGCGATCTTCTAATTGCGGCGGACTGGCCGTAATAAAATAAATGGGAAAATACTCGGTACCTTTTTGTTCCGTTCTGAACTGCGCTAAGTTTCTTAGCAGTGTGTCGGTGCCAGGCACGTTTTTTTTATTAAGGGCGCGTTCCATTATGGTTTTAAATAAACCACGTAAGGAATCAATCGTCGTATCTAAATATGTTTTATCCAAATCCCAAATGAAAACTTCGTCGGCGCCTTTTTCAAGTCCCTCGGGGGCATATCGAAAAAAAACTACGTCGCCATTCACTTCGGATTTATTGCGCCAATCTGCCATGCTGTCTTTAGGTTAACAGTTTAAAACGATAACTCAACTCCTCCAGACCTATTAAAATTTGACATAAAGCGTATAAATAAGTGAAGCTACCCTAATCGAGGAGAGATTCATGAAAAAATACTTTCTTGTTTTATTAAGCCTAACTTCGGTTGCATTTGCTAAAGTCCAAAATGAGGGCTTAAAAGATCAGCTCAAAGGCACCGGCGGATTCGGTTTTGCGGGTTGTGGCTTTGGATCGATGATGTTTGAACCTAAACAGAACCAACTGATCGCCATCACGTCTAACCATATTACGTCATCACAAGTATTTGGAATATCTTCGGGCACATCTAATTGCAATGAAACTATCGCTATTCCCATCAATCATGCAGAACGCCTGCCTGAGTTCATCGAATCCAACAAAGAACGTTTATCTGCCGAAGCGGCCAAAGGCCAAGGCGAAACGATCAATACACTGTCCGCTATTCTTGACTGCAAACCTAAGGAAGTCGGAACCACGTTAAAAGAGAATTACAAAAAAATTTTCGTGGATACCAAGATGGAGTCGGCTTCGATCGAAGCTAAGCTTCATAATTTAATTGATGATAATCAACAGTGTTTTTGATTATCGCAATTTCATTTTTATTCGGGATTTAGAAAACTATTCATTTTCTCTTTGCTAAAAAAAATAATTAGTACTGAACGTTCTGAGGACGAGTTGGAATAGATCCGCTCTTTCCATTGCCGACTTGACCGTGCAGATTATAGCCCCAACATTTCAAAACGCCCGCTGTCGTGATACCGCAGGCAGAAGATGCAGAGCCTCCGACTTTGGCGTAGCTAACGCCGGCGTCTATCACTACCGGGATAGATTTCGAAACCGCAGTGCCGTCACCTAATTGGCCGGAGGAGTTGACTCCCCAGCATTTCAAAACTCCGGCCGTTGTAATTCCGCAAGTAAAAGAGCTTCCTAAATAAACGGCGGAGTATTTAGTTCCCGCATCTACAAGTGTGGGCGTCCATCGATCGATAAGAGTGTTATCGCCCAATTGTCCGGACGTATTTAAACCCCAGCATTTCAAGTCACCCGAAGTAGTTATCCCGCAGGTATGATAATTTGATCCGACGACAACCTGTGAGTACGAAACGCCCACATCGACTACGACCGGAGACGATCTTACTGAGGTGGTACCATCACCCAACTGACCATTAGAGTTATGCCCCCAGCATTTCAAAACGCCCGCGCTCGTAATTCCGCACGTAGTGTAGCCTTTGGCTGAAATCTTTGAGTAGTTAACGCCGGGATCGATAATATCCGGGGTCGTGCGATTGAGAACCGTGCTGCCATTACCAACCGAGCCAAAACTGACATTACGACCCCAACATTTTAGCGGCCCCGCTTGCGTGATGCCGCACATATGATTATTGCCGACGCTGATATCGGAATACTTTACGCCTAAATCCATAGGAATAAAAAGAGGCGCGGAAACAACCGCGGGATCAGCCAGCACACCGTATACGTTTTCAGCGCCCATACAGCGAAGATCGCCGGCATTATCAATCGTACAAATATTATCATAGGCATCGGCCTTTTTAAATGTTCTAAGAATATCGAGAGGCCATGGAAAAGGTCGGATTCCCGAAGTCCCATCACCCCAGTCACCACCACCGGCTTGGGTTGGGGAATAGACTAACGTGGTACTTCCCCAAGATTTCAAGCTGCCGTCCGTAGTGATCGCCGTCACGGAATTCCCTCCGTTAGCAAAAGACGAATACGCAGTCCCCGGGTCGACAATGACGGGCAAAGTTTCATATGCTACGCCCGAAGCCATTTGAGAATTAGAGTTGAGTCCCCAACAAAGCATTACTTCGCCTGTTCGTCCGCAAGTATGAGTGTCACTCATCGCAATTTCGGTATACGTTGTACCACTCTGAATTACAGTCGGGACCAGTCTATTAATGGCCGACCCGTCACCGAGCTGTCCCACGTTGTTCCGTCCCCAACACTTCAAAATATACGTGACCGTAATTCCACACGTGTTAATTGGACCAGTGAAGATTTTAGCATAACTAACGCCGCTATCTATTAACACGGGAGTATTTCTTTGCGTTGTCGTTCCATCACCCAATTGTCCATCTGAATTGTAGCCCCAGCATTTCAGCGCTCCGGCTTGTGTAATAGCGCAGCCATGAAAATTTCCTACGCTTACTTTCGAATAAAGCGTGCCTCCATCTACCACTACAGGAATATTTCTCTGCGTAACGCCTCCGTCACCGATCGATCCTCCAGAGCCAGACCCCCAGCACTTCAGCACTCCCGTGGACGTAACTCCACACGTGGTTTGACCAGCAGATATATCAATATAATTTGTGCCGCCGTCAATGATCGTAGGAGCATTTACATAAGTCGTACTGCCACTGCCCGTCTGCCCCGCATAACTGTTCCCCCAGCATTTTAAAACGCCCGCTGATGTGATCCCACACCCGGTTAAACCGCCATGAGAAACCTTTGAATATAGAGTCCCACCGTTAACAGTCTGGGGTGTCGTATAAGTAGCTGTGGCCGTTCCAACACCAACGGCTCCAAATGTATTGGAACCCCAACATTTTAAATTTCCGCCGGTAGTGATCGCACACGTGGATCCATTGGAATCAGTAACTACTGAGGAATAATTAGTACCCGAATCTACGATAACGGCGGTAGATCGATTCGTAGTGGAATTATCACCGACCATACCTTGACCATTGAATCCCCAGCATTTGAGCGTTCCGGGAGACACTATGGCGCAACGACTGCTGATAGCCATCACGTTTGAATAACTAGTATCATTGTCTAAAATATAATGTCGAAACAAAGTGGAATCTGAAAATTTATAGGAAGCGGCCCCGACGTCCAGCAAACCAATTTCAAGATATTTGTCACCTTCCACATTCGTATTTTCTAGTAAGCTATAATTGATTGAAGCCGAAGTTTGATTGGCCGGAATAGTGACGGTGCCATAAGCGGAGAGGCCCGCATAATTCACATCTTTCACCGCCGTGCTTCCCGTGGTGCTATAGGACAATACGACATCAAAAGGTTTCGTTGGTGTAATATTTATGACTATCGAGCGCGACAAATTGCCTTCCGTATCTTCCCGATAATGGGAAGCAAATGATACGGTCGAAAAAACAGTATCTAAAATATACTTCGCCGAAACGAGCGAACAAGCTGAAGTTTCATTTGAGTCACTTTGTGTGGCATAAAAAGAATACTCGCCATCGGGCAGTGAATTGGGAACTGGAATATCCACGTTTAAATTTTCTGTAACGGCGCTGTTTACAAGTTTAGTGCATAGACTATCCGAATAGAGTCTAACGGTAGCACCAGCGGTAAGCCCGCCAACATTTATGATAGGAGTTAAAACAACTCCTTTGTTTCGAGAAGGATAACTGACCGCTAATGATGTCGGCGGCGCGATTTTTTCTACGATGGGAATAGCGGCCGAAGACGAGTTTCTATTGAGAGCATAAATACGACTATCTAACGTGCATCCTGAAATTGAAAGACACATAATTAGACTCAAAAACCAGACCCTACTGATGTTAAAGAAATTTGAATTACCCACGTTTCTTTATCGGAACGCTCCTTCGCGGGCTAAAAAATAATTTCATCTCAAAATGGAATGCCTCAAAAAGATACGCGGGGCCTAAGCTTCACAATACGTTTTAAGGCTAAGGCAAAACTGACCATTGTCGTTAGGCAAGGAATGTTACCTATTTCGATAAGTCGCAAGTTGTCCACATTGTTGTAAGAGCTAACTTTTGGGCCACGGTCTTCTTTTTTTTCGAGACTTCGATTTTGTATTGCTCGTGAATGTGTCGGATTTCGACGATTAGAATTTGAACGCGCTCTCGAATTTCCTGGGCGTAAAAGTTGATGTAACTAATCCGGCAGGCCTAATTTGGAGTAAGATAAATAGGAAAATAATTATAGAAATAATTTTCCATTGGCGAGATTGGTTCCTTAGCTGGGCATGTATTGTGCGCGTTGGGTCGGCATGCTCTTTCTTGTTTGGAAATCCCCAGTCGCCAAAATCAGAAAGCTTGAGTCCTGTAGGATCTATTACGTTAACAGGGTCATTATCACATACCCATACAAATTAGTATCCCCTCCTTCAAACCGGATCGGATCGTTCGTCAACCAACGTCCTAACCTGCCATCACAATGACTAGAACAACATCGGCCGTTTGAGTAAACCATATTGCTTTATTCAGTTTTACCCACGGAGTAAGTGAGTTTTCAAAGAAAATCTTGCGGCCTTACTTTGCAAATTTCGAGAGTAGTATAGTATACTTTGCTTTGAGTTGGCCATATTCTGGCCAAAATTATTTTCAGCAACTACCTATTTTTTTAACTTAACAAGAAACTTATTAGCATCTTCATACCCGCGCTTGCTTGCCCATTTAATCAAACTTAAACCTTTCTTTGTGTTAGGTTTTCTAGAATCTTCAAAACCCAAATAGATTTGTCCTAAATAGAAAGCAGAGCCTTCATGTTTCTGCTTATAAGCACTCAAGAAATAGCGCTCTGCTGTTTTCACAGATTTTTTAACGCCATCTCCGTCTAAATAACAAAGGGCTAAGTTAAATTGAGCTCTTGAAACTTTTGCCAATGCCGCTTTCTTATAATAAAAAACCGCGGCTTTAGAATTCTTTTTCACACCAAAGCCGCGCATGTAACACCAGCCTAGATCGGAAGCTGAGTCATTATTCCCAAGCTCATAACTTCTCTTAAACCAATAGACTGCAGTTTTTGAACTTTTCTTAACTCCAATACCATCTCTGTAGAAAACACCTAAATTATATTGCGCAGCCGGAGAATCTTTTTCTGCAGCAATCCTATAGTAATCAATAGCCTTCTTAGAGTTTTTTCTTACACCTTTACCGTAATCATAAAGGTATCCTAGCTCTAGATTCGCTGCTTTATCACCTAACTTTGCCTTCTTTATTAAGGCCTCTAATTTAGACATTACTCAATTCTCCCGTTATTTCTTTTTAGGATTTCTAGGTTGCCATTTAGGATGGCTTCTCTTTTTATCGCCACCTTGATCTTGTCTTCTTCTACTATCACCTTTTTCATGCTTACTTCTATTTGATGGCCTTTGATTGTTAGAGTGTCCACCTTTAGGCTCTTCGCCTCCAGCATCACACATTGCTCCTGGGTCATTAAACACAGGATCGAAATCTAGGAGTTCATTAATAAGGGCTCCTGTCCCAACCGCCGAACCACCAAGTAAAAGATCTCCAACAATTCCAAGTCCAACACCAATAGCTATTGCTTCTTCACCATCCGGATCCACAAAGTTTACCGGATCCTGCAAAACATATCCATACAAATTCGTATCTTCGCCATCAAACCGAATCGGATCCTTAGCTAACCAACGTCCAAACCTAGGATCATAATCCCTTGCACCAAATTTAACTAGCTTCGACTGACCGTCGTAAATCCCGCCCGCAAAACCGTAGTGCTGGAACCCCTGATTTGTATCGTTGATCACTTCACCTAATTCGTTGTAATCCATTCTTTGCGACACAGTTCCGTTAGAAACATCGACCACAAGTCTTGGTGACCCAAGATGATCTTTCAGGATTCTATACTTCACCGAGCTTGCTACCATGTAGTCCGGGGAATTCACATGCTCGACTCCGTAAACATATTCTTTTTGAATC
>CAZCHT010000057.1:0-27295 GCA_964498705.1 uncultured Bdellovibrio sp.
TTTCTCGCGGGTCTTTTGAATCCTTGCTGAGCGAACTAGACTAAAGAGTAACGAGACCTAGACCGAAGAACAAGTATGAGTCAATTCAAGCTCGCATTTTCCGCTGAAAACGAAACGAAACGCATTTTTGAAATGGGTATCGATCCAAATGATTTCGGTAAGCCAGATCGACTTCGTTATCGCATTCTGATTCAGGTTATGGAAGAGCAGTATGAGCCGGCCATTGAAGAACTAAGGCTGTTCTACAAGACGGAAAGTGCATTTCCGTCATTCAATCGGCGGGTAGAGCGCTATATTAATCACTGTATTGATATTATATATGCGATTAAAGCCAAACGTAACTTCCCGGGCATAAGCCAACTAACACGCGCTAAGCAACAAGAGCTACGCGACCGTTTTAAAGACCATTTTAACGAACTTATTTTCATGCTGAGAAAAATTGAAAAGGTAGAGCGTGATTTGGAGCTTGAAGATGCTCGTAGTACTATCTATGTTGTAAGGGCCTTGTGGGTGGCAGCTTTGGCCTTGTTAGTAACTTGGTTTGCGGTTGAGATTTATCGTGGACTGGCGGTAACCAGTTTCGTCGTTCTTGAGGAGACATTCACCAAGTGGGTGGATGCCGCCTTAGATATGCTTAAGCTGTAATTCCATTATTTGACGCTTGAATAGAGCGATTTTAAAACCATAAAGTTTTGTCCGCCATCTAATTTTTTTCCATTAACAAAGATAGTCGGTGTGCCAGTGATTTTAGCGTCTTCGCCTTCTTTGGCCGCCGTTTTAACCCAATTTACCGTGTCTTCCGCGCCCATGCATTCTTTCATTTGTGCGCAACGAGATTCATCCAGGCTGCAGATTTTTTTGTCTACCTCTTCGTTTTTGGAAACACCGTGGAAGAATTCCTGGTTATCAAAAATGTAGTCATGGTATTTGAAACCTTCTTTATATAATTTTTCTGCACAATACGTAGCGAAAGACAATCGGCAACGGACACCATCGCCAGCGCCTTGGAGCCCTGGGCTAGTGTTGCATGTTCCATCTAATGGATACGGTTTGAAAACGATTTTTACCCCTGGGAATGTGCTGACAAATGTTTTCAAAGGTCCATTGGCATGTTTGCAATGAGGGCACAGATAGTCAGCAAATTCGACGATCACGAACTTTGCATCTTCAGCACCTTTAGAGATTCCTCGGGTTAGATCGAAATTCACTGGCTCTTTAGATTTCCAAGATTGGATGCTTTCAGCGATATACATATCTAAACGATCGCTAGTGAACTGTTTGTTGATGTTCCAGTTAACGAATAGTCCAAGCAAAGGGATGGCTACTAAGATGTAGAGCGTTCCTTTGTTTTCAGTAAATAAATAAGGCAAGTTTAGACCAAGGCTTTGGCCTTTCTCTTTTGAAAAATGTAAGCATAAAAATGTAATTGCAGAAAGTACATAGGCAGCGATACAGAATGGGCAGTATGAGTTTAGGAATGCGAGGGAGATTGCTCCCATCACTGCGGATACAAAAAGTGTGAAGCAAGAAAGTACGTAGCCAAAGTAAAGGGCGCGACGGCTTTCGTTTGAGGATAGGAAGAAGTTAAGGAGCAGGATCAAAAGTCCAGCATTGGTCAATGCGCCTAAGGTAGCTATGGGAACGCCAAAAATATCAGCAAACTGGCTTGTAGAAGCAGCGTCGCAGTTAAATCTTTCGTTTATGTTACAAGCGCTGGAAGAATCGATTCCAAATTTTAAGCTGTAGTACTTAAACGATAAGTAGACGTGCAATCCGATGGCAGTTAAAGTTGATAAAAACGCGACATATATTAAGTTTTTGCTTTTTGTTTCCATTTCTTAATGAGACCATAAAACAGTGCTGAGGTGAAATTATTTCTAGTACTCATTTCCTTGGAGAAGTTTAGTGACAGGGGGCGGCGATAGAGTCCAAATAAAACGGGATCTTTATCAATATGTTTTGAATCAGGTGAATTTGCGATCGGGCAGCCCACGTTCAGAAATAAACAAATATAAGAAGACTTACGATTATTTGAACCACCGCACGTGGAAGATTTCCCATCGTGACGAGCTATTTCAAGCGATTCGGAAAAATAAACTGATTTTTATGGGCGACTTTCACTCGTTACATCAGTCTCAGCGTTCCCATTTGCGCATTCTTAAGAACATCCAATTGAAATCATTTCGGATCGCCATTGAGTGTATAGCTTTTCAGCATCAAAAGTACGTGGATCAGTATTTAACTAATCAAATCTCAGAAGCTGACTTTTTGAAACGTGTGGAATGGAAGAAAACATGGGGATTTCCTTGGGAGAATTACCAAGAGATTTTTCAGTGGGCCAAGCAGAATAGAGTTCAGATCATAGCGCTTAATCATGTTAAGCATCGTAATCTAAAAGACTCTTTAAAAAAGCGTGATGTGATTGCCAATCAAATTTTGAATGATGAATTGGAGAAATCACCTACGCCGATTTTTGTTATCTATGGAGAGTCTCACCTGGCGTCTGAGGCGTTGATGAAAGGGTTTGATAAGCAAAAGATCAAGTACCTTAAGATTTTTCAAAATATCGATGAAATCTATTTTGAGCTGATGGACATTAACAAAGAAGACGATATCGACGTTGTTCGTTTTAATAAAAATGAATATTGTATCATGAACGTTCCACCATGGGTGAAGTGGCAATCTCACTTAATGTACTTAGAAAACAAATACGATCATGAAATCGAAAACGAATCACTCGATTTTACAGACTACATTGATCAATACATTAAGCTAATATCACAAGAGCTAAAGATAAATATCAGTTCTAAAAATTTGAGCGTGTATTCGTCGTTTGATTTCTCATTTTTAAAACGACTTCAGCAGAATACAACGCGTGATGAGTATAGTTTCTATAAACTTTTGATTGAAGAAGAACGAACGTTTTATATTCCAAGGTTAGGTTTCGGATACCTGGGCCGATCGACTATTAATCAGGCATCGGCGCTGGCGATGCAGTACGTATATTTTGAGTTAAATAAGATTAAAGACATCAAATACTCGCTGCCGGATCATTTTTTGAGTCTGATTTGGCTAGAGGCCGTAAGTTATTTCGGGACAAAGCTTATTAATCCTAAGCGGAAAACAGAAACTATAACCGATATCAAGAAAAGAATTCTGGATTCTGACACTAAGGAAATTAAAAAAGAGCCTCTAAAGCTAGCATTGTTTCAAAAAACGAAAGAAGTGATGATTTTGTCTGGGCGACCAGTGCTAAAAAATAAAATGGAAGTAAAGCGAAATTCTAGCTATATCCGCTGTGCCAATTTGTTAGGGTCATTGCTGGGGGAGAAGATATACAAAGGCTATAAGAGTAAGTTTTTAACTCTAGAATTTGTTTTGTCGTTAATTAAGAAAAAAATCGGAATGCAGTCGTTTGATATGTTTTACTATGAAATGCTAGAAGTAATTGAGAATCTTCCTGAAACATTTAAGAGCAAAATAGATCGATTATAGTGAATCACTATAATTAACTTCATGCGCAAAAAGTCTAGAATAGTCTAAACCAATAGACGGCCGGGCAAAATGTTCCTACTCTATCCTCTATGGGACACTTCGAATGAAAATTCTGATTGTAGAAGATGAAATAGATGTAGCTGATTTAATCCAGATTTTTATTTCCCTAGAATTTCCTGAAGCGGAAATTACTATCGCTACCGATGGTAAAATGGCTTTAGAGAAACTAAGTGTTTTGCGCTCTGTAGACTTTATCTTTTCAGACTTCAATATGCCTATCAAAAATGGTGGCGATTTGTATTTAGAAGTGCGTAAACTATACCCAGAACTACCGTTTATTTTAGTCACGTCTGAGGATCCTAAAAAACATAAACAGTTTATGGCGGCGACCAATTTTTATCATATTGACAAGCCGTTTTCAGATAAAGATATCAGCAATCGCATTGTTCAAATTCAGTCGGGAGTTAAGCCATCCCCGGGGAAGTCGAAAGACTATGTACCTATCGATGTGATGACACTTCAACGCTTGTTTAAAATCAACACACCAGTGTATTTGAAAATTTCTAGCGAGAAGTTTGTCAAAGTTCTTCATGCTGGCACGGAGTTTAATCAAAACGAAGTTCAGCGCTTTTCAGATAAAGCGATCGATCTTCTTTATATAGAGAAAATTGAGTTTGAGAATTTTATTAAAGATTATCGAAAAAATGTATTTTCTAGATTGGCTTGGGAGAAAGTTAAGACGGAAGAAAAGTTTGATATCTTATCTGATGATATTGCGTTGATAGGCAAAGCGTCTCGTATTTTTGGATGGTCACCCGCGGTTGTAGCGTTGGCGCAAGAAAATATTTCAAATGTAATCAATGTAGTAAAGTCAGAACCAGGGTTTGCTCGTTGGAGCGAAATGCTTAAAAACGACAAAAACAAAAAATTAGCATCGCATACAATTTTGTTGACATTTATGCTGACTGAGCTTGCAACCCGCATGAATTGGGCCTCCCAAGGAACTATCGAGAAATTAACTTTTGCAGCAATACTGCATGATATAGCGCTTGATGACGATTTGTTCGCGGATAAGCAAACACTGTTAATGCACGATGAAATTATTAATTTAAAAGAAACGGCGCCAGAAAGCAAAGTTCTGTCACATCCGATCGATGCTGCTCAGTTAACTTTGAATTGGCCAATGTGTCCAAGTGACGTGGATATCATTATTCGTCAACATCATGAGCGCCCTGATGGACGAGGCTTTCCTTTGGGATTGCCGTCTTTTAAGATCTCGCCATTAAGTGCGGCCTTTATCATGTGTGAAGATGTGATTTATAAAGCTATGATCGATGATCCTGACGATCTTAAAAACTACTTTGTGGGTCAAAAAGACTACTACGCGCGTGAGCCGTTTAAGAGTATATATCCAAAACTTCTCGAAATTTTCCTCTAGATTTCAAAAAACTGTCTTTTTTTTAGACGATTTCCTAGACCCAGGACTTTAGTAATTTTCCTCTATACTTTTCTTTAGTCTAGCCGATCTAGTCTGTATGCGAGTTTCAATAGGAATATTTACACAGTTTTGTTTGCTTTTGATGTTAGGTCTGACGATCGTCTACTTTAAATCAGAAAACTACTTTGAAAAACAACAGCTATTGGCAGACATGCCCAAAGATACTTCTGAACAACTAGAAAAGAAAGAATTTGAACTGCGAGTCGTGCGCGCTCAAATGGACGAAGTTAAATCAGAAACACTTGCCGTTCTTGAGAAAGAAGGCGCGATACCGGCGAATAGCATTGCGTTGCAAAATCTACGTTCACAATTAAGAAGCCCGGCCTCTCTGCCACCGATGGACTTAAGTCTGCTGGAAGCCGAGAAAATCAAGAAAGCATTTCGTGCAAAAGACTATTTTGAAGTCACAGAGTTAGCGGAAGAATTCTTAGAGAAAAATTCACAAAGTGTAATGGTTCCAGAGGTTACATTTTTTGCTAGCGAATCTTATTATCTAAATCGTCAGTTTGATAAAGCCATTACGTCCATCGAGAAAATGACAAACCTTTTTCCGGACCACATTATGACTGGGTATGCTCTGCTTCGACTCGGTCAAATCAGTGAGAAAGCAGATCAAAATGCAGAGGCCATTTCGATTTACAAAATTATTAAAACTCAATTTAAAGACAAAGGCTTGACCGCGGAAGCCGAACAAAGAATCACTCGATTAGAAGAATAACTATGAAACTTACCCTCGCTATTTTTATATTTATCTGTAGCCAAATTGCGATGGGGTATGTTGAATTTCCTAAAAATTGTTTATCCTCTTCCTCAGAACCAATTTGCCATTTTGGAACCGTAAAGAAAACATCGGCTTATAGTACTGAAAAACTTCATGTCTATATGGGCAAAGAGACTTTGTTGAAAAAAGAAAATGATCAGTTGGAGTGGGTTTATGGACCGGTATTATTTGAAGTGGAATCAAAGTCCTCTGTATATTTTAAGAAAAGCCAAATCACTTTGCAAAAAGGCAAGTACCTATTCTTCGGTGCGGAAAGTGAATTGAAAGTCGATGTGCTTGACGGCGTATTTGCGCTAGGCACGTATGAGGTAACAGAAGGCTTTCAAGGATCCTTTTCGATGGCAGCGGGCCGAATGAACTTCGCGCCTTTGCAAGCGATTGATTTGAAAGAACACCTGGTGCGCTACGTGAATATAAAAAGTTTGAATCGTGAGCAAGCAAGCGAGTACATGGACGAGTTTGTTCCCAAACACAAAAACTATCTTGCGTGGGTAGATGAATTGAATGAAAATCTAATGAAGAGGTCCATTGCTCAGGACCAAAAGCTTCTTCGCGATGCGCGGGAAGCCAAACTCAGAGCGCAGCTCGCGCAAGAAAAACGAAAAGCTGATTTCTTTAGCAAGGTTTTCGAGCGATAACTCGATGAACGTCTATCCTTATGATACGGACTAAAGCCGTATTTTCTTAAAATACCAAAAATTGGATCATAAAAACTGAGGGACTCCTTTAAAATGGAAAGTATATCCAGGAGGGATATGATGGCCATTTCACGATCAGATCGGGCGAATGAAACAAGTCGCATTTCAGATTTAAAAGAAGAGTATGATTCGCGTGAAACGTCGAATTTGAAAAAAAAGAATGCGGAAATGAAGCGCAATCAGCAAAAGCATCAAGAAGAGCTGAAAGAGACTCGTGAAAGTTATGAAAATAAAATTAATGATATGCAGGGCAAGTTCTACGAACGCTTAAGTGACAGGGATCGTAGTCATCAAAAACAAATCGAAGATGTTCGTGGTGTTTACGCCAGTCAGTTGCGCAAAAAAATGGAAGATTCTCAGGGCGAACGTGAAAATTTAGTGGATACCTATGAGTCAGAAAAACAGCATCAAAGTAAAGTGATTGCGAGCCAGCGTAACTTGACTCAAAGAAAATTTAATGACGAAATCAACAAGCGAAATGAGCAAATTGATAATATACATCAGTCAAGCCGGGCCAATATGAAGGCGACTCTGGAAGAGCGTGACCAGAAAATGCGAGAAGCGCACGATAAAGAAAAGAAAGTATTGGTTTCTGCGAGTGAGGATGAGCGGCAGCAGTCGTATGATGATCGTGCTAAATTGCGTCGTTACTATGAATCAGAGATCGGTAATTATAAAAAAACAAATCAAAGAGAGAATGATAACTGGGCGAGCAAGTATTCGAACACAGTGAAAACTATGAATTCACAGTATTCCGACGAAATAGCTGTGCGTGATGAAATGTTAAAACAAGAAGTAGACAAGACGCGCGATAAATTTGAAGGCAAATATGCGGCGTTAGAAGAAAGATTGAACGGAAGTAACGGAAACTTCCGCGACAACGTGGACGAGAAATTAAACAATCAAGTTCGTTCTAAAGACAACGAGATATACCGCTTGAAGAATCGGATGTATGTCGATCAATTGAATCAGAAAAAGATGGACGGAATCGAAAAACAGCATATCGTTGATGATTATGAAAAAAAGATAAATATCTACGAGCGTAATATAAATGATCAGCGAGAAGTGTTAAAAGACGTTAACGACAAACGCGTTTCTAAAGTAAATCAAACAAATGCAGATGTTCTGCAGGAAGTGACGTTGAAGTCTCGTATGGGGCAGGCATTGGCCGATGAAAAGCATCGTCAAGATCGCGCTGCAATCCAAGAACAAAATAAAAATGAAATATTTAATGTGAAAAATTCGGCAGAAAAACATGTGGACACGATCCAGCGCATTGCCAATGCCAATGAAGGTCGTATCACAGAGTATTACGATGAATATTTAGATCAAATGAAAGAAGGCTACCTTGCAAAAATATATGATCAGCGAGAAAAGCACGATAAAGACTTAAATAATTTGACTGAATTGATGGGTGATAAGTTCAGAAAGCTTAAAACGACCTATGAACAACGTTTGGATAGGACGACGCGTGGCTATGAAGACAAGATAGCGCGTCTGAATGATGATCATGCCAAAGAAATGAAGTCATTTGGCAAACAAACCGAGGCGGCAGTGTCAGAAAAGAACAAAGCCATTGTCAGTACTCGCAATGAAGTACAAGATAAATACGAGGATAAGATTAAGACTCTGCAAGAGCAATATCGGGCGCAGATTGATCGAATGAACGATCGGCACCAAGAAGATATGAAAGAGCTCTCTGTAAAGATGCAAAATTATAGCCGGAAAGCTTAAAAATGAAACTATATACTCGTAAGGCAAAGATCGTGGCTACGCTAGGGCCGTCTACTAGCACTAAAGAAACTATCAAGCAGGCGATTGAGTCGGGTATGAATGTGGCTCGATTGAATTTTAGCCATGGGAATCACGAGGGTCATTTAAAAAATATTGAGTATATTCGCGCTTTATCTCAAGAAATGAATGCTCCCGTTGCAATCCTACAAGATCTGCAAGGTCCGAAAATTCGTGTGGGTCGGTTTCCTAACGGTTCAATCGTATTAAAAGTGGGTGACATTATCGAGATGACGCCAGAATCAGTGGAAGGCAGCGAAAAACTAATTCCATGCGATTTGAAAGAGCTTCTATCGATCGTTTCAGTTGGATTTAAAGTTTTACTTGATGACGGTTTAATTGAGCTTGTTATTGAAAAAATTAAAGAGACCTCGATAGTCTTGCGTGTGATTTATGGTGGATTATTGAAAGATCGCAAGGGTATTAATATCCCAGAGGCGAAGCTACCGATTAAGTCCCTGACAGAGAAAGATCTTATAGATTTAAAATTCGGTTTGAAAAACAACGTTGATTATGTGGCGCTTAGTTTTGTTCGGCACGGTCGTGATATTCGCTACTTGCGTGAACTCATTGAGCTTGAAAACAGCGAAGCAAAAATTGTAGCTAAAATCGAAATGTTAGAGGCGTTAGAGAACTTAGATGAAATTATCCGTTTATCTGACGCGGTGATGGTGGCTCGTGGTGATTTGGCTGTTGAAGTCGGTCAAACTCGATTGCCCGGTATTCAAAAGAAAATTATTACCATGTGCAATGATATGAACAAGCCAGTTATTACAGCGACCCAAATGCTGGATTCGATGGTTGAAAATCCGCGACCGACACGCGCTGAAATTACGGATGTGGCGAATGCGGTTCTGGATGGGACTGACGCGTTGATGTTATCTGCTGAAAGCGCGAGTGGTAAATATCCATTTAAAACAATTCAAACGATGCACGAAATTATCGCCGAAGTAGAAAAGAACGAAGAGAAATACTATCGTATTTCTTTAGAAAATGAATTTTTAAGTATCCCAAGTAGTATCGGTGCTAGTGCCTGCTTAAGCGCTTTGAAGCTGAATGCTAAAGCGATCGTGTGCTTAACGACTTCGGGTAAGACTGCGCAAATTATCTCGGGATTTAGGCCTCAGGTGCCTATCTACGCAATGACCAGCCAGCTTGAGGTGTTGAATCGACTTGAGCTTACTTGGGGTCTTCAAACGCTAAAGATCGATCACTATAAATCGTTGATGGATATTTTAGCTCGATTAGATAATGTGATGGTTAGTTACGGGTTAGCCAAGCCAGGTGATCGAGTTATTCTCACTTTGGGACAACCAGTTGATAGCGGCAGTAAAACAAATGCTCTATACGTGCACATTTTGGGAGAGACCTCGACCGAGAAACTGCACGACCAGCTGATTCCACTACGTTATAGATTATCGATAAACGTGTTATAGGTAAGCATTGTTGCGCAACCAGATGTGTTACAGCTAAGCATTGCTGCGCACCCAAACGGGTTACAGCTAAACGACTTGTTTTGAGATAAAAAAATTCATTAAATTCCACATTCTTTCAATAAAATTTATAATAAAATGATGGGTATGAAGTGGGTTCCTTACGTCGCTGTTTCTCTTATCATTCTATTGGTTTACTTGGCTAATTCGCCTCGCGTGAAGGACGATTTAACGGATCGTTCAATTGTTAAAATGCCGCGAACAAATGGTAATACCGTGATGAAGCCAAACGAAAATTCAGAAGCAGGTATAAAATCGCAAATGGCTCCGAAAGAATCGGCAGCGAATCTTCGCGTGCCGACGTCGACGGCCAGTGGCGACGATGATCGTTTAGATCCTTCTACAAATCCGTTTTTAGCGGAGAAGAGAAAAAGGGCACTAGGTAACAAAGTCATGTTTACATCCATTGAAGTAGAAAAACGCGAAACTATTGATTTGCAGATTACAGGTAATGGTACGTGGAGTTTGTTCTCTGATTTACAGGTCAGTAAAGAGCCAGGTCATAACCCGCTTTTTAAAATGGGTCCTTACCATGTTTCCCGCAAAGAAGAATTGGGTTCAAGTAAAACAATGGGATTGGTTTTTGAGGAGAATCAAAAGCTATTTGGAGTGCTAACAGGACGGGTGGTTCTGAAGGTGCGTGATTTGTACGATATGGATCCGATTGTTCGTCAGTACGGACTGAAAATAGATACAGTATCAACGGAAATTAAAACGGCATACCTTGATGCTTCGCACTTAGGTGGTTTTTCAAAATTAAATGCGACTCTTAAAGGCGATCAACGGATAGAGAGATTTTATTTTGAAGTTGTGAAAACAGATTGGATTAAAAACTAGTGAACGCAGTGAAGAAGATACTTCTTTCTTTAATAGGATTAGTTCTGATCATCGCATTTCAAAACTGCGATCAGAAAGGTTTTGGCGTTGATTCACCACCCATCGATGCGTCGTCTGTTCTGGGCCTTCCTCAGAACGATCCTTTATTTACCTACGCTTGGCATTTGAATAATAAAGGGCAGTCTATTTTTTCTTCGACCAGCGGTGTTGCTGGCAATGATTTAAATTTATTAAAAACATGGAATGCGGGAGTTTATGGTAAAGGCATCACGGTGCAAGTCAGTGATGACGGCGTAGAGTATTTGCATGAAGATCTAGTGGCAAATTATAATTTGTTGGGTGGGTCGCGAGATTATTTTAACACGGTTTGGGTGTCTAACTCCGCTCCGCCGACGGATTCAGATTATCACGGAACCTCTGTCGCAGGGTTGATTGCAGCCGTTGGTGGTAATGGCAAGGGCAGTACGGGCGTGGCTCCACAAGCGACGTTAATAGCAACTAATTTTATGTCTGACGACGTATCTAAAACTTCTGACGTGGTCGCCGATCAACCAAAAGGCAATGTCGATGTCGTTAATATGAGCTGGGGTTTTCCTCAAAACAGTTTCAATTCGGTCGACACAGCGTTTGAAGATCAATTGAAAGAAGGCGTAACTAACGGCCGTAATGGAAAGGGAAAAATATACGTCAAATCATCAGGTAACTCGCGCGTGGAAGAAGTCGCTCGCGGAATTGATGACTACCGACTTGGATTCTGCGTATTTGATGACTACAGTAATACTCCCTACACGATTAACGTGGGTGCCTATTTAGCTACCGGTGTTGTTACGAACTACAGTTCGCCAGGATCGAACTTGTGGGTGGCATCTACGGGTGGGTATGACGGTGTGAAGGCGCCGGCGATGGTAACTACGGATAGAAAAGGTTGTTCTTTAGGATATGCAAATTCGGGTCTGACTGGAAATTCTGGTACGATTGGATCCGGCTTTCAAAAAGGGAACAACGGAAATTCCGGTTGCAATTATACGGTACAATTCAATGGAACATCAAGCGCAGCGCCAACAACAGCTGGAGCAGTAGCATTGTTGTTGAGTGCGTACCCAAAATTAAATTGGCGTGATGTTAAATACATTCTGGCAAAGACAGCTGAGGAAGCCGCACTTGATTTTGATAATTCAGAAAACTATTTATACTCATTAAATCGCACCACTTATTTGAGTCAAAAGTCGCCGACGGGATATAAGTGGGATGAAGATTGGGTAACCAATGCGGCGGGATTTCGTTTTAGTAACTATTACGGTTTTGGAAAAGTGAATGTCGACAAAGCGATCGAATTTGCAGCAACGTACACATCTATTTTTACAACACCATTGATTGAATCCAGTCAGTCCGTCACGGGCCTTAGTGTTTCCATTCCAGATTTTTCTTCAACAGGTGCAACGGCTACGATTGCATTTACTGAGGATATAACAATTGAAGCCATTCAGATTACGCCAGATGTTACGCACGCGAATGCAGGTGAGCTAGCTGTTGAATTGATTTCCCCGCGCGGTTTAAGAAGCGTGGTTATTCCGATGAACAATGCGCTAGATAAGATCGCAAATATTCGTAACATGCGGTTGCTAACGAATGCGTTTTATCAAGAATCGTCATTAGGGACGTGGACAATGAAAGTTGTTGATGGTCGGTCGGGCACAGCAGGAACCATCAATGGTTGGAAAATAAACGTAATGGGCCAGGCAAAGTAGCCAACAAAGATAAACAAACTATCTTAAAAACTTTTTAAAATCCCAAATCATTTTCCAGTACGTCGCAATTTTCTCTACATCATCTAAGATGAGGTTAACGAAAACGCCGGACTCTTCCATAATTTTATCGCTCAGTAAATGTTTTTCAATAAGTGGATTTAAGTCTTCGACTTTAAGTAGAAATCCTAGTTCTTTCATAGAATCATTTTGCAAGTCATTGATATTAACTTTGCGGGCGCCTTTGGCATTAGCTTCAAGTTTTTTAGAGTAATGGATAACGCCAGTTAGGGTTTTAATCTCTTCATTTGAATAGGATACTTTGTCTTTGTCTGGTTTAAATAACCAATCATTATACCAATCTACGAAGTCAAACAAAAGGGTAGGGTTCAAGTTTTGGATCTTCTGTCTTCCTTCGCCTAAATCCTCTATTTTGAAGAGCTCCATTTGCTCAAGTGCTGTAGTTACCGCTTGCATCTTGTTGGTAGCTTCTTGGAATATTTGAATCGTTGTGTTTCTTAGGCGGTTTTGTGGCAGCACTAAAACATTTTCTTCTTTCGCGCCGTATTTTAGACCTACGAAATTCAAGATGGATAATAATTTATTTAAGATGTGCGGAGGGAACCGATCTTCATCCGGATTTGAATTCTCTAAAAGTTTAATACGTTTGTTAGCCTCGCGAAGATTTTCATTCATCGTGCGCATAATGGCTTTGACCCAAACAGGAAGAACTTCTAATTGTTGGTTAAGTGTCTCATAAGGCAAAGCTATAACTTCGGAATCTTTTAAGGCTTTAACATTAGCTGAGCGGGGTTTTTTATCGAAGATGGCCATTTCGCCCACCATCGCGCCGGCTTTTATTTCGGCAAGGACGATTTCAGTAGTACCTTTTGTTTTGGTAATGGCCAGCTGCCCTGATTTTACAATGTACATGAAATCAGGAGCATCTCCATCACGAAATAAGTATGTGTCTTTGGTAATACGCTTTGACTCTGCCACAATCCTATTATGACGTAATGGGTGTGTTTGCGCAAACAAAAGGCTACATGCTCTACGCATCTAGCCTCGTAAGGTTGTGTATCATTACGATAAGTTTTAAAGAACGCCGTCGTTTAACACTTTGGCAGCCTGGCGGTCCAGATTTAGGTCTTGCTCTTTTGATTCTTTAACATACTCAGATAGATACAACGGTTTCTTAGTAAGAACCGTAAAGCTTTTTATACGGTAATCCATCAATCGATTTTTGAAATACGATTGAACGTCTTTCAAGTAAACAAATTTAGAAAAGTTTTTATTTTTAGATTTTTTCGATTCTAAAACAATTCCGTTTCCAACGTAGAGGTAACTAGCCAGAGGCATTTGGATTTGATCGATTTCATCTGTTCCGTATATAACTACGACGTCGCCTGTTTTCATTTTCTCTGGATTTACTTCTTGGCCAAATTCTGACACTAATCGATCAAATAGTTCAGGGGAAACATCGGCGGATGGAACGTTGTTAAGAGAATCTTTCAAATAACCGTTTTGATTCCCAGTGCGCCATTCCATCCAATGTACCGCGCTCGCTAGCGTCGATGTTTCAGGAAGGCGAATGAGAGAGTCAGGATTTGAGTTGGACATTGACTTTGGCATCAAGAAATTAGGTAAAAAGTTTTCAGCCTTGTACGTTTTTTCAGAATAAAAAGGAGCTATGCGATCACCGTAAAATCTAAAGTTGTAAAAATTAAATTTTTTGCGATCCATTTTATTAATTTTGATATCTAATCGATAGTCAGTAATAGAGTGTGGCGATTTGGTTGGAATTTTAGTTACAATCCAATCGCGATAAACGCGATTTTTAGGTTGAACATCAAAATTCATTTTGTCCATTGGTACATGTTCAAGCTTTATTGCGAATACGTTTAAAGCTGACAGAACCAATGGCAGTATAACAATTACATACTTCATAACTACCTCTTTGTTTTCTTACTTACATATATAGAGAGCAAGGGGCGGGCCTGTGTCATAAAGGTATTCCGTCTCGATATGAAACGGATTTTGTTTTCTGTTGAAACACTTACTGTAGATCGGTGACGGTTTTCGCAGAACGTGCTGTTTTTTTGTCTTGATGGCCTTTTGATTTTATCCTAACGTTCATGGTTTACGGGGGGGCAATGAAGAATATATTACTATTAGGCTTAGTGCTGTTTCTTGGTATTTCATCAACACACGCTAAGAAGATCGATTTTTATGAAAATTCCACTCTACATTATTACAACGGTCTATATGTTTTAGATCTACACGGTTCACGTGAAGAGATGATGCGCGCACATGGCTTCTTTGCAGCAAAAAATATCCAAGCTAATTCGCCGATTCAATTCTTTGCCTCTGTTATGGACAAAGCTTTGGACGAGAAATTCAACAGCAAACTCGGCGTTGGTGTTGTCTCGGGATCATTGGATGTTTTATTGAAAATGAAAATGAGCAAAGAGGACCAGAAAGCCTATAGCGCATTCGCTCATGGTATGAATGTACCAGCGAAGCAAGTGTTCAAGGCCCTTTACTATCCTGACTTTGGCGAAATGTTAGCATCAGTGCAGTACGGTAAAAACGAAACGGCAATTCAAGTCCCAGAGTTTGGCTGCTCGACATTTGTGGCGCCGAAATCAACTCAAAATCCTGGATTACTATTTGGTAGAAATTTAGAATTCGGTGGCGTTGGTTATTTCGACCGTTATCCTGCCGTCGTATATTTGCATTCAACAGATCCCAAAGATATTCCGTATGTTCAAATGACGGCTTTGGGTTTACCAGGTACGCACACAGCGTACAATCAAAGTGGTTTGATGATTTCATTACATCAGCTCACAGCGAATCAACTAAACCCTGTTGGCGATTTGATTTTAAATGTAGTTGATGAGGTCGCCCGTCGTGCACACAACTTGGTGGAAGCTCGTCAAATCATTCAATCTAAAAAATTCACTACACCTTGGAAAATCATCGTGGCGTCTGAATCTGATAACTCGGGATTCTTGGTGGAAGTGTCACCTAAAGGTGAATTTTTTCACGAACTACAAGGTTCTGGCATAGGTGAATCGAATCACGCGGTTTCAAAAGAAATAAAATCAGATGAGTTTTTTGCTAACTACAACTACATCCAAAGCTCGATCATGAGAAAAGCCGCTTTGCATGACGCTTTAGATGCGAACAAAGTCATAGATGCGGATAGCGCGATGAATTTGTTGGGTCAGCGTACTCAGCCGGTGACAGGATCTAATAGCTTTATTTCACTTTCGAAATTTAGCAACATTATGTCTGTCGTTCTGTCAGCGAAAGATCATACTTTATATTACGGTCTTGCTTCTAGAATTAATACGAAACCATCTTCTGGGGTTTACGTTAAGCTGCCTTTAGATTTTAAAACTGACTTTGCGACCTATGAAGCGGCGGTACATCAACCATCGGTTGTTTACGATGCAGCCCTATTAGATGTCGATCACCATGTGCGTGCAGCGATGACTGAGAGCAATCAAAATGGTGACATCACAGTGATCGCTAATAATTTGAAAAAAGCAGTTGAGGCTTATTCGATGGATGCCGGTTTAAATTCAGTGTACGCAGCGACGTTGTTAAAACTCTATGCAGCGACCGAAGGCAAATCAGAACAGTATTTAACAGAGGCCCAAGTCGTGCTTGAACGTTCAAAAGCCTTATTTAAAGGTGAAAATGATAAAGCGATTCATTTGTTGTTGTTTGCCCGCATTGCCGTTTTGAAAAACAATCAAAACGAAGCGGCTGAGCTATATAAAAATATCGTGCCGACATCGAGTCAAATGAAAACGGCGATTGCATCGGATTTGAAAGTGTTAAAATCAAACGATGCTCGTAAATCTGTTTTGGAAAAATCAAAAAAGGTCAAAATCACTTTGTCTGACCTAGATATCGTTTCGTTCTAAAAGAAACTAAAAATCTGAACACGATAAAAAAAAGACTAGGTGATAAGCCTAGTCTTTTTTTTGCCCATAAGGGTACCGAGGGGTCTAAATTATACTTTTTCGATAATAACAGCTACAGCTTCGCCGCCACCAATACAAAGGGTAGCTAAACCGTAACGTTGATTACGAGTGTGTAAACCGTGAACGAGCGTCGTCAAAATACGAGCGCCGCTGGCGCCGATCGGGTGACCGATAGAAACCGCACCACCGTGAACGTTTACGCGATCACGAGGAATTTCAAGTTGCTTCATCGCAGCGAGTGTCACAACGCTGAATGCTTCGTTGATTTCCCATAAATTGATATCTGCCGTTTTTAAGTTAGCTTGGTTTAACGCTTTTTTGATCGCGCCCACCGGAGCTGTTGTGAAATACTTTGGATCTTGAGCAAATGTCGCTTGAGCTACGATACGAGCTAAAGGCTTGATGCCTTTTTGTTTAGCTGTTGCTTCAGACATCAATACGTGAGCGGCTGCGCCGTCGTTAAGCTTCGATGCATTGGCTGCCGTGATTGATCCGTCTTTGTTAAATACCGGTTTTAAAGTCGGGATTTTTTCGAATTGAGTGTTGAACGGTTCGTCGTCTTTTTCAACAATCGTTGTTCCTTTTTTAGTTTCGATAGAAACGGGAACGATTTCATTTTTGAATACGCCTTTTTCTACTGCGGCTTGTGCGTTTTTGTAAGATTCAATTGTAAACTGATCTTGCATTTCGCGTGTGAAATGGAATTCAGCAGCGCATAGGTCGCCAAGGTTACCCATGTGTACGTTTCCATAAGGATCCCAAAGGCCATCTTTGATCATTGAATCGGTCATGTTCGCCGGTCCCATGCGGAAACCATTACGTGAATTTTCTAATAAGTGAGGAGCTAATGACATGCTCTCTTGTCCACCCGCAATCGCGATTGTCGAATGACCTAGGCGGATAGAGTCAGCCGCTAGCATCACAGCTTTTAAGCCGGAACCGCAAACTTTGTTGATTGTCATACAAACGGTAGCTGGAGTTAATCCGGCGTAGATGGCTGCTTGGCGTGCGGGAGCTTGTCCTACGCCTGCTGTTAACACTTCACCCATGATGACCTCATCCACTTCTTCTTTTTTGATCGAAGTCGTTTCTAATAGGTTTTTGATTACTTGGGCGCCTAATTTTGGTGCTGGCAATGAAGATAAGCTGCCTTGAAAAGAACCTACTGACGTTCTTTTAGAATTTACGATTACAACGGAATCCATGTACTCTCCTTTACTGTTTGACAAGGACTATGATTAATCTTGAAATAAGAGTCAATGATCATAAAAGCCATACTATTATTACTTCTGGGTTCTAGAATAAACGCTCAAAACTTGGAACTTCCCATTGGTTCAGAGTACAATTCTATACAAATAAAACTGAATCGCCATGATGTGAAAATCCAAGAATCGGGCGCTGCAAAAATCCTGTTCGTCGGAATGAAGGACAAAGGAAATTGGAACTTCCGCAAAGACAACGGAGTCCTTATCGTTGAAGAAAAAGACTATGATTCTAAGTTGTTTCGTGTGGCGACTGAGGGAGTTAAAGAGGGACCAAAAGAACGTTTGGTTCTGAAAGTTCCACCGATGCCGATTTTTGTGAGTGGTAATGATCTAGATGTGACGTTAGATAATCTTCGCAACACTATGAAAATTGTTGTGTTTAAAGGCAGCGTAAAGGGATTTAAAACACAAGGGGAATTGCGCGTATTTTTAAATTCAGGTGACATCAGTTTAGATACTCATTCGGCGCCGCTATTTGTAAATGGCTCGCAAGTGAAGCTGGCGGTGAAGAATTCGGTTTCTGATGTGAAAGTGAATGACTACTCGGGCACTGTGAATTTGGAAAAGAACACCGGACATAGCGCGATCTTTAACTATCAAGGCGTAGTGACTCTGAAAGAAGTGACGGGCAGTTCGCAAATTGAGTTATCTAAAGGATCTGTGTCGATTGCTCAATCTCAAGGACGTCACGATATTGTTACTGACGAAGTGAGTGTCGATTTGAAGGCAACTAAAGAATCTGATTTTAACGTTAAGATGAAGAACGGAAAATTAAACTACGCAAGTAGCGGCGTGGGTGGAGTTTGGTTAAGTCTAAATTCTAAAGAGGGCGACATCTATTTGCCGTCGCCAATGAAGCCTCAAAAAGTAAAAGCCGAGACATTTTATAAAGGACGAACTTCGGGTGAAAAGTCAGCGGCGCGATTAGAAGTTAAAACTGTTAACGCGGCGATTATTGTACGATAACTTGGGGTTGACTTAAGTTCGATTGTAAATGAAGGCTTAATCATGGCAAAAATAGACAAGAAAAAACCGACGCACAAAGCTAACGCAACTAGTAACAAGGCTAAACCAGTCCCAAAAATGGCGGCCAAGCCCACAGTTATCAATAAAGGCCCTAAAAAGAAGCTCGATCTGAAAAAGAAAGACTTCAAACCGGCCGGAAAATTTGACAAGACGCAGAAGCCTATGCCGAAGGGTGCAAAAGACAGCAAGCCTCAAAAGTTTGCACCGAGCGCTGGTTTTAACGGTAAAAAATTTGAAGCGAAGAAGCCAGGCAATGTTAATCAGCCCGGCGCTAAATTCGCTAAAAAAGAAGTCCGCATTGAGCAATCGAGCAAACAAGAATATCTAAAGAAAAAAGAATTAAAGAAGAAAGAGAGCGAAACATCTCAACTTCTTCGTAAACAGCAAACGGGTGGAAAACCAGAAGTAGCCCCTGTCGTTGCTAAGGGTAAAGCAGCCCCAGTCTCTGTTGCTGAATCTAAAACAGACTCTAAAGGTGAAGCTAAGAAAGATAAAAAAGCCGACGCTAAAGTAGCATCAGCCGCTGGACGCAAAGCTAAAAAACCTAAAGAAGAAAATGAACTAGATGACGTATTTATTGATGATACGGGCGGTAATGAGATTGAAGAGTACGAAGACGAGTTAAAAGCCGTTGAAGAGCTTGATAACGAAACTGATGATGACTTATTGCTTGAAACAGAAACCAAAGAGAAAAAATACGAAGACATCGAATTAACAGATGCTGATGGTAACAAACTTTGCCGTTCACGTGATTGCGATCAGGTTTCAACTGTAGACGGCTATTGCCGGTTCCATTACTTGTTATTCTGGAAAAACATCCAAGTACGTAAAAAAATCCTTCAAGATGGCAAACTTGGCCGTTATATCGAAGAATTAACATCCCGTTACCCGGATAAATTTTTAGAGATGATCCGTCGTGATATGCGCAGCCAAAAAGACTTCCAAGCCGCCATCCAGGAACTAGAGATTGATGAATCAAATCAGGATGGAGACTTTGAAGAAGATTCGCAAAACTTTATTGACGAAGTTCGTGGCGTTAATGAAGGAACAAGCATCGAAGAAGAGTTTGAATAACCTATGTCCGCATCGTTACAGTTTTTAAAAGCGGCAATTAAGGAACCTCTTCAGATTTCTACATTATTTCAAACAGCACCGGCGACAGTGAATCGATTACTGTCGCCACTAAAAACCGACAATCATTGTTCGGTTTTAGAGTTGGGCGTTGGTGCTGGGGCCGTTACAAAACGGGCCCATAAAGTAATGAAAAGCAAAGACAAGTACTTGGGCTTTGAGATCAATACGGATCTATTTAATTACGTAACGGGTGAATACAAAGATTTTCAGTTTGTCTGTGCGTCCGCAGAATCTATCTCGGATTATACGAAAAATAGAAAGTTTGATCTGATCGTATCGACGTTGCCTTGGTCATTGTTCGATGACTACATGAGAAAAAATATTTTAAATGAAATTTCAAAACACCTGGAAAAGGGTGGATACTTTAAAACCTATATGGTTTGTAATGCTTTGATTACGCGTTCTGGGAAGCTGTTTCGTCAGCAATTGGAAGAGCGTTTCGAGGTCACTTCGCGATGGGTGTTTTTAAACGCCCCACCGGCTAAAGTTTTTGAATGTCGAGCTAAAGTCGGCAAGAAACACTAGGTTGCCGACCCAAAAACTGAACAGCTAAATCATAGAAACTGTTTGAATGCAGGAATTTTAACTAGGCCTTTTAGTAAGTAAAATTGAGCTTTTTTACTTGCTGAAGCGCCTTGGAATTTGTTTGAGTTATCTTTTGGCAATCCATCTTTGCCAAGTTCAACGGATTGCTTGCGACGTGCATCCATATCCGCTAAAACGCTTTGAGCAAGAGCTGGATTGTTGTGACAAACAAAGACCATTTCGTTGTTCAAGTTCGTTGAACGAGGATCTACGTTGTAGGTTCCAATCAGAGTCGTGTGACCATCAACAACCGCACGTTTTGAGTGAGTGCCCCAAGTTGCAGGTTCTCTATTTTGATAGGTTGGATATTCGATATAGTTAGGAGCATCACCGCGGTATAAGTACATACTGATACCGGCTGATGTTAATTGGCTGACCATCGGTTGCAGAGCAGCGACTGTATAACTCGCATCTGTAGATTGTAGACTGTTTGTTTGAACAGACATTTTGAACCCTGGGATGGCTAGAAGTGCAGCAAAGATATTCTGGCCTTTTTCTGTAATTACGAAATAAGGAGATTCGATATCTAAGGACACTCTGGCTTTAGATACGATATCTTTAATTGTATTGAATGTGCGACGTGAATCTTTTGTATCGCTAGGGAAGTCAGATGCAAACGTCGAATCGGTGCAAACCCCTTTGTACTGAGTCGCTAATAATTTTGCACCCCAAGTCGCGATTGTCTTCTTGAATTCGTAGTCGCGAGGCTCGGGAACAATTAAACTGTGAGCTTTGAGCATTTTCTTTTTGTAGGCAGGGTCTTCTTTGCCTTTTTTACCCTTTGGAACAACATAGTATGGCTCTGCACTTAAAGGACTGTACCAGTACGCTTCGAAACTTTCTTGTAGAAATTGCGCCATCGAACCTTTTATGTAAATGTCTGTGTCCAGGAAATTATATTCTGGTGATAAGTCAAAGTACTCAGCGCCGATATTACGGCCACCAGTGATCGCTTCTTTTCCGTCGATCACTAACGATTTTCTGTGATTACGTTGGTTTACTTTCATGAAATTAGTGATCGGGCTTTCTTCATTGTTATAGTAACGAACTGAAATTCCGCTCTCTTTTAGTACCGTAGCATAATCATCTTTAAGTTTTAAAACGGTCGCTGACGCATCGATAAGAACGCGGATGGCGATTTTCTTTGATGGATCGGCTTCGGATTGTTGTTTTGCCTTGGTGATTAATTCCTGGGTCACGATACGGGCTGCTGGATCTGAGTCGGCTTTATAAATAAAGTACTCTAGATCGATCGTGTTTTTTGCTGAACGAATCAGTTCTAATCGTTTTTCTAAAGAGGCGATGCCGCTAGATAAATGAATGATTTCTTGCGGATCAGTTGATCTTCTAAAGATGCTTTCTTCTTTGTAAACGATGCTTGAGTATTTGCCTTGGATGTTACGATAAAGCTCTTTCGCTAAATCTAATTTATCTGAATGTTCTTTTAGCTCGCGATTTTTATCATACATTAAAACTGGGTGTAGTGGTTTGTTTGGAAATGCTTGCGCCATTACGTGATCGGGGCTGATTGTATGACGACCGGCGCTTTTCGCTGTTGGCCAGCTAAGATCGGTGAAGATAACATAAGCTAATTCTGAACAAACGATTTTATCTTTTGTGTTTACGTTAAAGTTGAAATCGTATGGCTTGCCGAACTGTTCATTTGAATTAATAACATACATTTTCTTTTGATCTTCGGTCAGGGGTTGAACACTACGAAGAACAAGTAATTCATCGATATCAAGAAAGTGTTCTAGTGAATTTAACTGAACTCCCTGTGAGAATTTTTTAGTTAGACCTTTTCGAGCGTCAAAGCGAAGGGCTTCAAGTATAGTTTCACCTTTTTCGATTTGCTTCTTCATTTCAGGACGGAATGTGTCCCATAAACCATCAGCTACCAGTTGTTCCTTTGTTCCAAGATAAACAGCGACGTGGCCGTAGTAACCAGGAATAAACTTATCGGTCGCACGAAATGGAGTTTTTTCTAATAGGATATCAAATGGCCGTAGTTTTGAGAGGATATGGTTCTTTTCCTGTGCCGATAGACCTTTTAAATAACCTTCGCGGTTTTCGATTTTAACGGCGCCAGCCGCATTCCCGAAAAGAAAGCTAATAGCAAAAGTACTGGCGCGACCAGCGTAACCGGCCGTATCGGAAAGATCACGTTTGCGTTTTTCCCAACGATCGCTCCAAGGATCTGCCAAATCGCCATCTTTTAACATAAAGTTGTAAAAGGCACTGTTTAAGATAAGTGAATTTAAGTCTTCTTCATCTTTTGTAACCTCAATTTTGTATTGGGTTCTTAAATTGTTATCAGCCGCGAAAAGATTCATTGCACGCGCTAGCATTTTACGTTGATCAGGGTTAACAAAACTTTTCGTGATTTCGTCAAACGCGTCTTTGTATTCCTTTTTCGTATCGAATTTCAATTTATTTCTTGCTTCAGAATTGTCATAGTGAGGATTGATTCCTACAAGGAAATTGTCATAAAGAATTAGGGCAGCGGCGAGTGACATTCTTAAGCCGAACAAAGTATCGCGGCCTTTTGCGTCCTTAGGATTTAGTATGTATGTTAAATCGCCGGTCGTTTTGTCGACAGAGACCTCACTTAATGTAACCTTTGTTTGGGCATTAGCCGCAACAAGCTTTTGGAATTGGCCTACAATTGCAAATAATTGTTTTCTTATTCCCAGGTATTCGCGGGCTGTCGCAAAAAAATCATTTGTTTCTTGCGATGTCATAGGCGTATTTGATTTAATGTGATCTTTAATAATGGCATCGAACTTAAGACTCTTTTCTCTCCATAACAGCGACTCATCAATTTTTGGTTTCAATCTGTTGTTGTAAACTTCTAAATACTCTTTTTTGATTGGAGAATCAGATTGTGGATCACGATCAGTATTTTTCTGACTGGATACACACGAGATAAGTACTGAAAAGAAACACGCTATTATGACGATTTTCTTCATATATAGTCCTTGCTAAAATTTTTATAGATACACAATGGCATCGGCAGCTCAGGGCAGGACTGAATAGCGGAAACGTTTTCCTCTACGTTGGTAAGGGAGAAGTAACTTAGAATCGACTTCACTGGTCCAGTTAGGATACGCTAACGTCTAGGACGGAGAGTGTGCGATGAAGCTTCTTTGTATGACCGTGTTTCTATTTATAGGAGTAGCGATGGGCAACGAAATCGATCCAAAAGCGGACTTAAAGACGATCGAAAAAGCCATCAAAGACGGCGAGCTTGGCGAAAACCTTGCCAAGCGAGCCCAAAAAACAGAAAACCTCTACCTCACAGAATTAAAAGACACAGGAGAATACCGCATATTCTCATTCTCTGATTTCAAATCGGGCTACACAGCAATGATCGACAAAGACCGATTAGTTATACTCTGCAAAGCCTTCGGCGGAGGCGTCGCCCGCAATTTCCAAGTCAGCAATCGAACGGGACACAAGGTTCTATATTTCGAATACGATTCCGGCAGCGGCGTCAGCCGCCGGCACAAGGGCCAGTATAACCTAGGTTCAAGGAAATCGCTGGTTAGTGACGATAATTGAAAGTCAGCTGCTGACTTTTTGCAATTTGCTGCGTTAAAAAAAAGGCCTCCGTTTTCACGGAAGCCTTTTCGAATAACAAATCTAATACGAACTTATAAACTAGTGTGTGTGAAGAGTATCATGGAATTGATCGTGTTCTGTTGAACCTTTCAATGCTGAAGTTGATCCTGTTCCTTCAGTGATAACGTTCAACACTTGGTCGAAGTAGCCTGTTCCCACTTCTTGTTGATGTTTCACAGCTGTGTAGCCTTCTGGCGCTGCTGCGAATTCTTTTTCTTGAAGATCTACGTATGCTGGCATTCCTGCTGTTGCGTATCCTTGAGCTAAGTTGAATGTATGGTAATTGATTAAATGCCATCCAGCTAATGTGATGAATTGGAATTTATAACCCCATTCGCCCAATTGTTTTTGGAAGCGAGCGATATCAGCGTCTGATAAGTTCTTTTTCCAGTTGAATGATGGCGAGCAGTTGTACGCCAATAATTTACCTGGGAATTTAGCGTGGATTGCTTTTGCAAACTCTTCAGCTTCTTTCAAGTTTGGAGTCGACGTTTCAAACCACAATACGTCTGCATATTCAGCGTAAGCTAAGCTACGTGCGATAGCGTAATCATTGCCACCTTTGATCATGTAGTAACCTTCTGGAGTGCGTTCGCCAGTCAAGAATGGTTTATCCGCAGGATCGATATCAGATGTCATTAAGTTAGCTGATTGAGCATCTGTGCGCGCGATGATTACAGATGGAACGTTTAATACGTCAGCCGCTAGACGAGCTGATTGAAGAGTGCGTACAAACGTTGATGTTGGAACTAGAACTTTACCGGCTAAGTGACCGCATTTTTTTTCTGCTGCTAATTGATCTTCAAAGTGAACGCCAGACGCGCCCGCAGTGATCATTGATTTCATTAATTCGAAAGCGTGCAGAGGACCACCGAAACCAGCTTCAGCGTCAGCTACGATAGGTGCATACCAGTCAGTACCTTTTTGAGGACCTTTAGTGTTTTGGCGATCAATTTGGTCGGCACGTTGGAACGCGTTGTTGATGCGTTGAACGACTTGAGGAACTGAATTTGATGGATATAAAGATTGGTCAGGATACGTTTGGCCAGATAAGTTGTTATCAGCCGCTACTTGCCAACCAGATAAGTAGATAGATTTCAATCCACCTTTTACCATTTGAACCGCTTGTGCACCAGTTAGAGCACCGAATGTATTTACATAAGCTTCAGTTGTTAGGTAGCTCCATAGTTTTTTAGAACCATGAGTCGCAATAGTATGCTCAATCGGAAGAGTTGTACGCAATGAAACTACATGCTCAGGCGTGTAATTTCTTGTGATACCTTTCCAGCGTGCATCTGTTGTCCATGTTTGTTTTAGTGTTTGGGCTTGTTGTTGTTCCCATGGTTGCATGTGAGCTCCTTGTGTATTGTTAATACGTTTTTAGTTCAAAAATTTATAGCTATGGGTTGTTAAAAATTCGCTGAATTCATTAGATAGAACCAGCTGATCCAAAATCTCTGAGGCCTTATCTAAATGAACTGTCGTGAACTGTTCGCGAATTTTACCTAATTCTTGTTGTTTAAATGTAGTGTAAAGATCCGCTGTTAATGTGCGACCGTCTGCCATCACCACATTGAATTTCAACCACTGCCATAGTTCACTGCGAGAAATTTCTGCTGTCGCTGCGTCTTCCATTAAGTTGTATAGAGCCGCAGCGCCAGTGCCACTTAACCAACGATCTAAGTATAATAAAGATACGTTGATATTGGTGCGCACACCATTCTCTGTAATTTTGCCTTCAGGAACATGAGTATCTAGAATTTGCTCTGGAGTGATTTGCAAAGATAACTGTTTTTGTTTCTGATTTTCGTTATGGCCAAGTACTGAATCAAATTCCGCGCGAGCAATTGTGATTAAGTCAGGGTGAGCCACCCAAGTTCCATCAAATCCCAAAACAGCTTCGCGTTTTTTATCGGCTTTGATTTGCTCGATTGCTTTAGCCGTTACTTCCGGTTCATTGCGATTGGGAATGAATGCGGCCATTCCGCCAATAGCATGAGCTTCGCGATGGTGGCATGTTTTAACTAGCAATTCGCAGTATGATTTCATAAATGGAAGGCTCATTACTACTTGCTGACGATCTGGGAAAATGAATTTCTTATTGTCTTTGAATTTTTTGACGAAGCTGAAAATGTAATCCCAGCGGCCGGCATTTAGACCCGACATATGGTCTTTTAATGAGTACAGAATTTCGTCCATTTGCAATGCCGCTAAACATGTTTCGATAAGAACGGTCGCGCGGATTGTGCCCTTAGGGATACTAAGCTCTGCTTGAGCGAACTCAAATACATCATTCCACAATTGGGCTTCTAAGTACGACTCCATTTTCGGCAGGTAATAGTAAGGACCAGATCCGTGTTTGATTTTAGTTTTGGCTGTTAAATAGAAGTTTAAACCGAAATCAAATAGTGAAGCGCTCATTGGCTCGCCTGCAAATTCGATATTTTTTTCTTCTAAGTGCCAACCACGAGGACGCACTAATAACGTCGCGCCTTGAGGATTTAAGGTATACGATTTGCCTTTGCCTGCGTTGAAATTCAAGTTTTTATCGGCCGCAAGCATTAAGCTGTAGTGACCAACAACGACATTCTCCCAAGTAGGGGATAAAGAATCTTCCAAATCCGCCATGAAAACATCGGCACCAGAATTTAGAGCGTTCACGATCATTTTAGGTTCAGCAGGACCTGTGATTTCAACTTTACGTTTGCTTAAATCTGGGGGGCAGCTAGCGACTTTCCAATTAGAATTACGGATGTAAGTCGTTTCGTTAGGAAATGTGGGGATATATCCCGCATCAATTTTTTTAGCTAAAGTAAAACGATCTTGAAGTAGTTTTTTGCGAACAGGATTAAATTGATTGTGCAGTTTTTCTAGGAATGTAAGTGCGCCTGATGTTAAAACCGTTTCACTGATTTGTTCTTCGTTTAAATTAAAATTTTCTTGTGAGTAATTTTTAAAAACGAATTGTTTTTGAACTGTGTTTTTTTGCATATCTAAATTGGTGTCACAATTTTTTTTGGAAAGGTATAAAAAATTTCTTCTCGCACCCAGTTAGAGCGCTCACTCTAACGACATGAAAAATATTCTTGATGTAAAATAAATGGACAGTTTGGCGCGTGTACAGAGTGACTCAGAGCAATCAAGGTTGCGCTAAACCCTTGAACCGACGGCATTTCGTTTGCTTAAGTATTTACTCTGTATCGGGGTGGGTATGAAAACGTGTTTTTTGTTTTTGGGAATTTTCTTAATTTTCAACGTTAGCTGTAATCAAAAAAATATTTCTCAAGAAATGAAATCGGGATTAAATTCCGAGAACAAACAAGGTATTATT
>CAZCHT010000058.1:0-27087 GCA_964498705.1 uncultured Bdellovibrio sp.
CAAAAAGTCTTTTGATAGCATGGCCGTAATACTTATCACGCTTGCTCCTAACACTTTTCTTACGCCAATTTCTTTGGTACGTTGCTCAGCTGTAAACATGGCCAGACCAAACAGACCTAGACAAGAGATAAATATGGCTAAGAAAAAAACATCAAGATCTGAAGAACTAAAAAATTTCAAACTGGGCGAAACGCAAACAGATTACAGTTCGGATTACAATCCTAAATTACTTGAAGCATTTCAGAATAAAAATCCCGGTAAGATTGCATGGACGTCGTTCATCTGCACAGAGTTCACTTCATTGTGTCCTAAGACAGGTCAACCTGATTTTGCCAAAGTCTTTATTAACTACATCGCCGATAAAGAAATGATCGAAAGTAAATCGCTGAAGTTATATTTATTTAGTTTTCGTAATCACGGTGATTTTCACGAAGACTGTGTGCAAACGATTTGCGACGATATTGTTGATTTGATCAAACCATTGTACATTGAAGTCGTTGGTGAATTCACCCCACGTGGTGGTATTGCGATTTATCCCTATGCGAGTGCGGCTGATAAAGGCGCGCGGTTTCAGAAGCTGCGTGACGAACGCTTGATGAACTATGCACCGGGCAAGTACTCGATGGAACTTTCAAAACTATATTAAAAATTTAGATTTCAAAACGTAGGGCGATTACGGAGTTTTAGAAACTTTAGTAATCGTTACTTCGTGCTTAGAGTTTAAACTGTTGCACGATACATAGCCTAAAAGAGTTGTCGTAATTAAAGCTGAAATTAAAATCGTCTTACGAAGCATTTTTTGGAAATCCTTTTCAAAATAGCTTATATAAAAGGTAGAAATTCAAGGCAGTCTAAACGAGTCTGAAGTTCCCATTCCCTTGGATCAACAGAAACTCATCTAGATGCTCTATTGAACGCACGAACTGCACGCTCAATAACTTATTTTGAGATAAGTATTCAGATGAGTCTAAACAATTTTTTTTATAAAGATAGATTTCATTTTTTGGGTTTGGTTAGGAAAGTCGAAATCTAGACTTTGGTAAGGTGTTTTTTCTAACACGAACTTAAATGATCTTTCAGGCAGAGCTTTGCGGACGTGTTGAAATAGTAATTCGGTATTCCATTTTTCAAAATTGGTTGAGAATAGAATTTGTCCGCCGGGATAAAGGCACTGGAAGCAGTTCTGCAGTAATAGGTCGACATCTTTTTCGATTTGAAAAACACCTTTATCTGACCGCCCAAATGTTGGTGGATCGCAAATGATTAGATCCCATTTTCTGTTTTTGTTTATTGCACCCTTCATAAAGAGCATTGTATCGGCGCTCCAGAATTGAAATTGCGGGGACGGTGGCAATTCGTTTAATGTGAAGTTCTCTTTTGACCACTCGATAAAACTTTTGCTTAGATCAACCGTTGTGACTTCTTTGGCTTTGCCAACAGCGGCGCATACACTGAAGCCGCTTGTATAAGAAAATAAATTAAGGACTGATTTATTTTCAGAATTATTCATAACCCATTTGCGGTTCTCGCGTTGATCTAAAAATAGACCAGGTGATTGCCCCTGATGTGATTTTAATTTGAATTTTAAGCCATTTTCTTGGGCCGTCCATTCCATGGGGGCGACATCATGGCTCCATTTTTTGTCGGTGTACTCAAAACGAAGAAGTTCATTTTTCAGTGGAGCCTTGCCACGATCATACATCGGTTTTAAGAACACTGGTTTTTTAAAATAATTAGCGATCCATTCTGTCACAGATTTTGCTTTCTCGATAGTTTCAATTTTTAACTTTGGTACTTCGATTTTTTGTTTCAGTGAGGCTGTGTCGGAATTTCCGAAATAGACATAAAAGAATAAATTTTCGCCGTACTGATCTAACAAACCATTGCTGACTTCGGTGTGGGTCCAGCGAAAACACTCTTGATTTTCAACGTTGTAAATACGGCTGCGTTTTTCAAACTCAGCGATCAAGGGGTAATATGTATTGGATATTTCCGCGAAAGGGTTTTTAGAGGAGAAAACTTCGCCCTCAATTTTAAGTTCGCTGCAGTGAAGGCATAGTCGGAAATAAGGTGTACCGCTATATTTGGTATCGCCAAGAATTGGGATGCCTAAATCAAGAGCGTGCAAACGGATTTGGTGTGTTTTACCGGTTTTAATCTGAGCTTGCCATAGATAGAGCGAGCCCGAGTCTGTAGAGATTGTGTTCAAGAATGTAAATTGGCTAAATGCATTGGCTGGTTTGGTTTTGTCACTGCACCAAACTTTCTCGGTCCCTTTTTGATCGATAAACGATTTTACGTCGATTGAGGTCTCTGATGTTTTGGCTTTACGATCCGTAACGAACAGATACGTTTTTATCGTCTGATCAGTCTGCCAAGATGTGTTTATTTCTCCAGCAAAGGCTTTCAAAGGGAACAAAATCAAACCTGATGTCGTTGCATCCAGGCGAGAAACAATCGCTAGCTCCAGCCCTGTTTTTTGCTCTAGAAATTCTTTGAAGCCATCTTTGTAGTCATCTACTTTGTGGGTCGTCATCCCATAGGGTTTTTCGGCAATGATAAATCGGGGAGTCTGCTTAATAATTAACTGCATGTTGATAGGGTGATTTGAGTATTTTTTCGCAAAAAGTCAACGCTTCGAGCGCCACCATGGATTCTATTCTCGATCTATCTCTAAAAACTAGGGTTTTTTGGGTTTACAGCTGAATTTTATGGAAGTATATTGGCGACTCAGCAACTCATGCGCGTCCGTAGCTCAGCTGGATAGAGTAATCGGCTTCGAACCGATTGGTCGGGAGTTCGAATCTCTCCGGGCGCACCATTCTTAAAATCAGACGAACTTTCAATCAACTGGTACGGGGATACCACCAATCGCCGAAGCGATTGGTACGGTAGTATCAATTCTACTAGGAACGTAACGTACCAAAACCTCAATCAATAAGTCTAATTTAATTGGCTTCGTTAAAAACTCTGTAAATCCTGACTCGAAACATTTCTCGCTCTCTTCCTTCATCGCGTGAGCCGTTAAGGCAATGATGGGTTTGGTATATTTTAAGTGACGAAGTTTTTTTACGGCCTCGTGACCATCAAGGATCGGCATTTGAATATCCATTAGTAGCACATCAAAGTTTTCACTTAATGCAAGTGCCACTCCGCTTGCACCATCAGACGCCGTTTTCACTAGTGCTCCTTCTTTGTGCAGATACGTTGAGATTAGAATTTTATTATCTGGTGAGTCCTCTACCAGAAGCACTTTGAGGCCACGCAAAGCTTGGCTGTTCTTATGAAAATCGGGATGTGCACCAGCGACGATAGTCAAAGCCTCTTTCCCCACGAGCTTTGCATTTGGAAGTAATATCGACTTTACTTCGATTACAAAAGTGCTTCCGTAACCTTCCTTGCTTTCAATCAGTTCTAGTCGTCCTCCTAATCTTTCAGCGAGGCGCTTCGACAACACCAGCCCAAGCCCTGTACCACCAAATTTTCGCGTGGTAGACGTATCTGCTTGAGTAAAAGGCTGAAAAAGTCTGGACTCTTGATCTTTTGAGATACCAACACCAGTGTCTTTCACCGTAAATTTCAAGATGGGATTTTCAAATGCGACACGTAAATCAACGTTGCCTTTGTCCGTGAATTTAATCGCATTGCCGACCATATTACTGAGAATTTGTCGAAGTCGGACAGGATCAGAACAGATCAAATCCGGAATAAGAGTGTCAGTAGCAAATTGAAATTTAACTCCCTTTCCTTCGGCTTTAAATCTCATGAGTGAAGTAAAGTCAGCCAACATTTCGGCAAGCGAAAACTCAATGTTCTCGACAGTCATCATACCAGCTTCAACCTTAGAAAGATCGAGAATATCATCAATTAGTCTTAAAAGCTGTTGCGAGTTGCGCTCCACGATTGCCATATAATTGTGATTTTCATCAATGGTGTTGCCTGGGTTTTTCATAAGATCAGTGAAACCTAAAATTGCGCCGACTGGTGTTCTAATTTCGTGAGACATGTTGGCTAGAAACTCAGTCTTATATCGACTTGCGCGTTGTACTTCGTTTGCTTTTTCTTCCAATAATACCTGGGCTTTATTCAGAGCTTCATTTTGTTTCTGAATCTTTTTCCGAACGTTAGATGTATTGATAGCAATTCCAATGTTCTCAGATACGCTTGTTAAAAAAACTTTTTGATGTTCTGTGAACGGACGCAGTGATCCTAATTCAATTACTCCGACGACTTCGTTTTCATAACAAATTGGGCAGATTAAAAGGGACCGAGGAGCCATTTCGCCAAGCGAAGATTCAATTTTATTAAAATAGCTTGGTGGCACATCTTCAATCAGAAGAGACCGCTTCTCAATCGCTACCTGACCGATCAGTCCCTGCCCAAACTCAATAACTTTATCTGAAGCATCATCTTTAGAAAGTGCATAACCGCTGACCATTTGAAGTTTTTTATCATCGGAAACCAAATAGAAAGAGCCAACTTGAGCATTTGTGAATGGCACCAAATGGCTCAAAATACTTTGGCCTAGACGTGATATTATCTGCTCTCCTCGCATCCTTTCGGAAAGGGCGATTTGTCCTTCGCGTAGATAATCTAGTTCGCGAAATTTTTCTCTGAGCGAGGCTTCGGCTTGTTTTCTTTCTGTGATGTTTCGTTCAGTTGTGGCAATTCCAGTTAGATTCCCTTTGTCATCTGTGAGCTTTGTATTTGTAAGCCAGACATCGACAACTCTTCCATCTTTGGTTTTTCGTTTTGTCTCAAGAGTTGGAACCAACTCTCCGCGCTTTAGAGAAGCAAGAAACTGTCGTGCTTCTTCTTGATATTCAGCAGGTACGGTGTCCACGATATTCATATTCAAGGCTTCAGCTTGCGAATAACCGTAAATTTGTTCTGCACCTCTATTCCACGCCAAGATATTGCCTTCTAAATCCTGGAAGGTGATCGCGTCATTGGAATCTTGAATAACGGTTGCCATCCGACGAAATTTTTCTAACGCTCCCATTTGCTTAGTGCCAGCTAGGTGGCGTTTCGATCTTCTATTTTGAATTGATGTTTTTTGAAGTCGAACGCTTTTTTTTGCCATTTATTAATCCTGATTCTTTTATGCTGAATCAAAAAAATATTCGATTCGTAGACATAGAAATTATGGGCGGTTTAAAAAATCAGAGGAAAGGCCATTAGGCTTTCAAGAGTTGAGTCTTACTCGTTTTAGACGCTATCTCATTGAGAATTATTTAGCTATTTATAACTGAAATTTAGAGATCATTCTGTATGTATTGGACTGCCTCCTTGCTCAAAGCTCACAAGGCTGATCTGTTGTAATGAGGATGCTTTCAATCGCCTTCCAAGTCGAGGTTGCAGAATTCTTCGCATAACAACCTAACATTCTCAATAAATCTGCTGTATTGTAAAATTTGGAGATTCTATGTCAGCAAAAGAAACTTTTGAAAAATATAAGATTGAACTCAATAGCCACGATTTTGAACGTCTTGTACCGCTCATCTCTGACGATTGTAACTTTTGGCATCCAACTGGCACCTATAAGGGGATGGCACAAATTCGTCAAGGATTTGAAAGTGATTGGAAAAAGATCACTGAAAAGAAATCTGATTTTTCCAAAGCCGATTGGATCATTGAGTCTGATAGTGAGGCTGCTTGCACTTATACTTTTTATTATTCAGGCATAGCTAAGAACCAAAATATATATGAAAGAGTCCATGGGACGACCTGCTTTCGATTAGAGCAGGATCACTGGAAGATATTCCAAGAACACCTCAGTTTTTTTCCTGCATAATTGAAACTGCAGCCGTTATAAATATCACTCCGATCTTGTTGTTACTCAGATTTTGTTCGTCTAATAATTCTTGCTACCGTTTTATCGTTCCACCGCCGTCCTGTTTTACTTTGAATTTTTTCCGCAGTAAGAGTCTTTGCGATGGTATTAAAGCTCATACCATTTTTGTGAAGCGCTAAAATTTTTCGGACGGTTTTAGTTTCTTTTGGGTCAACGACGAGCTTTCCATCGAGGCTATTGTATCCGTAGGGGATGGCACCTCGGAAAGCTCTAGTTGGCTTTTTAGGATCGTCCGGGGTGGTTTTATAGTTCGTTCGAAGTGGAATGTTATTAGCAATAAGTTCGCTGCGAATCGTGCTAACTAAGAATCCAGTATTTTCAGAAACTTCGCGTAAGGAAGTGTTGGGGGGGGGCGGAGCTTGGGGATCAATTGGAAATGGACTAGCTACCCCGTCTGCTACGCCTGCAGATGTCACTGGCCTTACTTCGGGAGTCGTCAAAGTGGTCACCTCTGGTGCTGGCATTGGAGGAAGCGGACGGGTTCACGCCTGCGCCGTCACTTCTGCGGGAACCCTCAATTGCTGGGGTGCCAATAGCCATGGGCAACTTGGAAATGGAACAACCACAGATGCGTTTTCCCCAGTTACCGTCTTTACAAGTGGAGTGCTTGATGTCGAAGTTTCATTTGAAGAACACACCTGTGCCATACTTTCTGGTGGGGCACTTAAATGTTGGGGTCGAAATGACTATGGGCAGTTAGGAAATAATTCCATAGTAGATTCGCATATTCCTGTTGATGTGAGCGGCCTGAGCGCTGGGGTTACAGCGATGTCTGGTTCAACATCACATACAAGTGCAATTGTGAATGGTGGGATGAAATGTTGGGGATCAAATATTAGGGCAGAGCTTGGACAGGGATCAACAGGCACGCCGCAACTGATACCTGCTGATGTTCCAGGAATGCTGTCTGGAATCACCTCGATTTCAGCCACGGGGAATTATGGACAAAATAAAACTTGCGCTGTTGTGAATGGCGGCGCCAAGTGCTGGGGACAAGGTTATGGCGGTACTCTTGGGGATGGGACACAAACAGATAGATTTTCCCCAACGACTGTGACGGGACTAAGTTCTGGAGTAACTAAAATTCAAATTAATGATTACAGCGCTTGTGCCTTGATGGATACCGGTGCTCTTAAATGTTGGGGTGGCAACGGCAATGCTGAAGCTGGTTTGGGAACGATCGGAGCAACTACGTCGCCGAGCTTGGTTCTTGGAATTCAGGCCGGAGTTTTAGATTTTGACCTTGGGCATGGTTTAACTTGCACTCGGGTAATTGGAAACGCTGTAAAATGTTGGGGTAACAATGCAAATGGTGCTATGGGAATTGGATATTTTAACTATTCTTTTACTCCAATCGATATAATGTTTCCTTGATGCTTCTCCGATGTTGCCACCGGACGGCTGCAAAACTAAATTATTTGAAGCGGTCTCGCCGCAGCTTAGCAACGGATGCTGTAGTTCCGATTAATAATTAGTTGCCTGACGGCAAATAGACCCAACTGCAGATCCAATCCATCGCAACAGAGTTGGCAATTGTCGTGTTGCAGATAACTTGATTTGAAATTCCATTTGCTCGACAATAAATTGCAGATCCGGTCGGTGTTGTCATTGCTTGCGTTCCACTGCAGGTAACCGCAACTTCAGATGAAGCTGGCATGCCTGTGCAAGTAAAAGTGTTCGGAGTCGTACTAATGGCCTGAGAAGATATCTTACATGCGCCATTTCCACCAAAGTAACTCGCCCCATAATAACCAATTTTTACTGAACCATTTAAGTTTGATGACCCGTTCACTTCCAGTGTGGAACCAGGCGTCGTCGTTCCGATTCCTACGTTTCCAGAAGATTTCAAAATCGATAGACTTGTACCTGCGGTTGCGGATTCAATAAAAAAGTCACCATTACTTCCACCACTCATTAGGCTGAAATCGGATGTCCCACCGGTTATGAAATTAATGGTGCTATAATAAGTCGATCCTGGCTGGTGTGATAAATTAATGGTAGTGCCAGACGCTGCTGCTGTTAGGGCTAAACTTGGAGAGTTTTCAGTTACGGCAACGTTACCTGAAACATGTAGCTTCGAAGCAGGGCTAGTCGTCCCTATGCCAACATTCCCATTTGTGAGCACCGTTAGCCCAGATCCAACCGTAGAATTCGATTGAAATCGTGCCAAAATTCCGGTTGTAGAGGCTCCGGTATTAGCGACATTTATCAGTCCATTTGTGGAATTCAGAGAGGCGCTAGACGTAGCAACGCTCATCAAGCTTCCGGTGGTTATCGCATTTGCGGACATGTTCATCGGACTTTGGGTAGTCGCCGTAGACCAGTTCCAATTTTGCGAAAAATTTAAATTATCAATCGTATTAGTTGCTGTTGCCGCAGTGATCCCCGAGTAACTCGCACTGGCCGATGGAGTAACGCATGAAAGAGCTGTGCCATTTGACTTTAGTACTTCACCCACACTGCAGGTAGGAGGAGCTGATTTTGCAAATGTTTGCACAGTATTAAATGCCGTCGCCGTTGCATATTGTGTGGACGTTCCGGCAAGGAGATTATTTAAATTTGTTAATTGGGTAGGATCTAGGGCCGGAGCGGCTACAGGATTGCCGCTGCCATCAACAGCTCGCAAAATATTGGTCACCGCAAATGTACCCACTTTTTGAGACTCTAGCGCATACATAGCTTGAGGCACGTAATTTAAATTCATAATCGGCATCGCTTCATAAGCCGACATGGTTTCATCTTTAAAATAAACAATAAGTTTACGTCCATCAGCAACGTTGGGTGTATAACTAGTGCCTGCGGCACAGCGAGAAGAATCAAGATTCATCACGTCGCGATTGGCAAAAATACGATCTACTTGGTAAGTAGCCGGATCTAATCTTGTACCTGTACCGTCATTCATTGTGATCGAGAAAATGCCTGATGATCCGGCCATGTTCAAAGTTTGCACTTCTTCATAAAGCAAACAGTTTTCTGAACCAGGTGAGCGAACTTGCAGTCGAAACTGAACTGTGGTTCCTTCTAAGGCCGTTCCGTCGGGTTTAAAAATTCGTCCTTGGTAAGACACTCCCGGGTTGTTGGCAAAACTAACCGATGCTAGAAAAAACGAAAATAAAAACAAAAGTGATTTTATGGTATTCGTCATTGGTTTGCCTCTCCAGAAGTAATTTGTCCGTTAACGTGCAGATAAACTCGGTAGCCATTTTGAGTCGTTGCGAGTTGTTTATTAATTAGCATTCCTGCGGATTGCTTGACCCGAAAACCAGACGCCGCTGTCACAGTGTAGTTGCTTGATCCTGACACATTTTCAAATGAAGTGAGTTTACTAAACGGTGTCAGAGGCACATCCGACCTTCCATCTAAACGCGAAATTGAGCTGTGCATAAAGCAGCCTGTTAAAATAAGTTGATGTACTACAAACGTTAATATCCGCAAATATTTCATACTCTTACCTGTCGGGTCATGCGAGCTAGGCCTTTAGTTGAAAAATATAATAGTCTCAAGTTTTGACGAAATGATTAAAACGTTCCCGGTTAGAGATTTTTTTTAGCGAAAATGTCTCAATTTAGGATCTTTAGATATTCCTGATTGTTGGTGCACCAAAATTTAATATGAGTAGAATTTCCATTAGAGTGTCGAATGGGGAGAATATACCCATCGGACCGAAAAAAAGGTTCCGCTTTTTGCCGCCTCTTTTGTGATAATTATCAATGCGGTGTCATTTTTGCAGTTTCCTTGAATGGTAAGGTGGCCCATTTATCAAGGATGAATCCGTATGCTGCATGAGTTTCTATTGGACAACGAAAAAGAAATTTTAACGATGACCGAAAAGAAATCCCGTGACCTTGCCGGTGGTGGTCCAACATCAGACTTGCTCAAAAAAGGTCTTCCTATTTTTTACAAACAATTAATGACTGTGCTCAGGCTCGAACAATCTTCTCATCCAGAATACATGATCGATAAGGAAGGCATGGCTCAAGCTGCTCGCGATGCTAATGAGTCCGCAATGTCAATCGCATCCGGTCGTAAAGATGAAGTGGAAGTCGCTACAAGCGCCGGTGTTCATGGGCAAGAGTTGCTTCGTCTTGGCTACACTCTTTCGCATGTTGTCCACGCCTACGGAGCGATGTGCCAGTCAATCACAGAACTTGCGAATCAGAAAAATGCCCACATTTCAACGACGGAGTTTCATGATTTGAATCAATGTTTAGACGTCGCGATGGCTGGCGCCGTTACAGAGTATGCCTCTCAACGAAACATTAATGAATCCGATCGAGAAATTAAACATCTGGGATTTTTAGCCCACGAATTGCGAAATGCCCTTAACACTGTGGTTATGGCCTACGAGTTAGTTAAAGACGGAACTGTGACTCCGCGTGGAAGCACAGGACAGGTAGTGGAAAGAGGCTTGAAACGACTGAATGACCTTATTGATCGTTCGTTAACGGAAGTCAGGCTTAAGGTGGATTCAAATGTTTTGGCTGAATCCACCTATTTATTGCAGGTCGTAGATCAAATTGTATTAACCGCCGAGATCGAAGCACGATCACGGAACCAAACCTTGGATATTCAAATCAATCCGTCATTAAAGTTCGAAGCCGATCAACAGCTCTTTCACTCGGCATTATCAAACCTAATTCAGAATGCACTTAAGTACACCCGTGATGGTGGTAAAATTCAAGTTCGAGGACGTTATGTCGGAGAGAACATAGTTGTTGAAGTTGAGGATGAATGCGGCGGCCTGGCACCGAATGCTGAAACGGAACTTTTTAAGGCGTTCGAGCAGTGGAATGAAAATCGCGAAGGACTTGGTCTTGGTCTGACCATCGCACGACGAGCTATTGTTCTTAATCGTGGTATCATCAATGTTGAAAACCTTCCCGGAAAAAGGATGTATTTTTAGAATATCCCTGCCGCAAAAGGCAAACCAGAGTATGGTTGGCCAAAAGTCACGACCTGAAAATCACACGACTCACTGAAGTCACTCAGGACCTGCATATGAATTCATTTTTGCCAGAAAACTTATTCTTGTCACCAGTTTCCAGGTAAGGTTACCCTTTATGAAATAAATCTATTTCGTAGAGGTTAATATGAAACTGCAAGTTATCCGTGATGTGACGATTAATAGCTCGGTAGCCAATGTATATGATGTGATCGCTGATTTATCGAAGTGGAATATCTGGTCACCATGGATGCATTGTGAACCAACAGCCAAAACGGATTTTCAAGGAACACCAAAACAAGTGGGACAAACTCAAACTTGGTCGGGCGAAATTATTGGTTCGGGCAAGATGACAATCTCGGGTTTAATTCACAATCAACAAATGCAGATGAAGCTTGAGTTCTTAACGCCATTCAAAAGTGTGGCCGATGTACAATTTGATATCAAAGATCTAGGTGGTGGAAAAGCTCACATTACTTGGACAATGAATTCGGTACTGCCGTTCTTTATGATCTTTTTCAAAAATATGATGGCGGCCTACATGGCTAGCGATTTTTCTCGTGGATTAAGTATGCTGAAAGAATTCGTGGAAACGGGCAGCGTAATTTCAAAGGCCATTTATCAAGGCGAAAAAAACATGGGGCAATTCCAGGTAATCGGTCAAAAGGTTACGATTCCCATATCTAAATTGAGCACAGACATTCACGCCGAATTTCAAAAAATGTCTCACCGTCTAGAAAAAGGCGATATCTCGCGGCCTGAATTTATCGTGATGTTAAGTCATGATCATAATATTCCAAAAGGTACGTCTGTCTTAACAGCTGGTTATGCGTACAAAACCGGTCAAAATATTAAAGTTCCCAATGATTTGCAGGTTGTAACATTTCCTGAGCATAAAACTATGTTGGTTGATTTCTATGGCCCTTACAGAAATATTGGCAACGCGTGGTCGATGGCTATGGCTTATCAGCGTGGTAAGAAAATGAAAGTGAATAAAAAACTGCCGATGTACGAATTGTATAAAACGATGCCTGGTGGTGCAGAGAAAGACATTCATACTCAGATAGTTGTTCCGATTAAATAATTGGCTTGAAAATTACTTCTTAGGAAATAGATTCCGGAAAAATAATCTAATAATGCTGCCGTGAGAATGTGATAGATGTTGAGTCCGTTTTTTGCGAAACGATATCGCCGCAATCGTTAGTTGGTCTTGATTTATATCGATAAGCGCTTTTTTTTCATCTTGAGTCAAATCTAGGGCAATCAGTGCTGTCTGTGGATTTTTTTTAAATTCCTCTAGATATCTTTTGTTGGTCAGTAATTTAGCCATTGTATTTTCAAATACTGAATAACTCAATGGGAGCATCCTTTTCGTTGATCAGTTGATGAATTCGTATCAGCTGTTGCTTTAGAATGGCGCTCGCCGGGTAGTTACCATCCCGTTCGATAATGATCGATACGGGATGGGTTAGTTTCGACAGTGCAAATTTCAACATTTGAAAACCGATCTCGGGAATATCCTGTTTGTGGTCGTCTAACATGTGCAGATCGCTTTCGAATTGAATCCATTTTCCGCCGCTCATATGTATCTGTGTAACGTGATCAAACGGGTAGCGATCCAGTTCTTGAAATGGGTCCAATTTGAAATTCATGGCGTTGCAGTATATATTGTTGATATCAAGAAGCATGGATTGGCCACCGGAAAGCAGTATAGATTTCATCCAATCGGTTTCACTATATGTACTCAACGGTGGGTAGAGTAGCGTTGAAATATTTTCGAGAGCCGGAATGTGGCCGAGTTCGTTTTTGGCGTGTTTCAAGTTCTTCAATGTGATATTGATCGTTTCGTCATTCCATGATGGAGCTGCTAAGTGGCCTAGTTCTATACCGCCCGAACGAACAAAACTAAAATGATCAGACCAAGACTCAATCGAAAACAGCGAGAAAAATTTCTTATATTTTTTTAATTCCCTTTTAGGGATACCTTCGCTACCGCAAATTCCTAGCCCAACGCTATGGAAATGTAAATCAAAGAGCGTATCTAAAAAGCGTAGAGTTTTAATATCTTTGTTCGACAGCTTATAGAAATTTTCGACTAGGATTTCAAGATCATGAATCAGATCCGAATTTTCCAAAATAAAAGAAGCGATCTGAGGTCGCCATCCAATGCCAACGGTATGTTTTGGTTTAGCTACCACAACCACCGCAGCCTCCTCCGCATCCGCCGCCGCAGCCACTGCCGCCACACGAAGAACTTCCACATGATGATCCGCAGGAAGATCCGCTACTATTACGTTTAAGTGACCTAGAGAATAATTCTTTGGCATAGCCGTAGGTATCTTCGGGAAGAATCGAAATACCATGAACGGCTACAAGCAGCGCCAGTTCATTCGACTCGGCCTGCCGCAAGTTTCGAATTCTGATCGATGCGTCCCTGAGCAGTATCTGCATATTATCAAGGAATGCAGTCCCAGCGCTGGTGATTTTTTTTGGCATCAGCATATTCATGAAAACCATCATAACGATGGATAGAACAACTAGAAAGACAATATTGGATTTACCTCGGCTGAGCGCAATTAATATTTTTGCAATCGGAAGCAATAGAAGAATTCCGTAGCCAACAAGTAAAATAGTATCTTTAGTTGCCTTCGCTTGGCCAGCATAGAAATAGTTTTTAGATTCTAAAATCTGAACGTATTCAAATGTTGCGGCAGACACGTTAGCGTCTTCAATAATATCTTTAATTCGCTTTGGTTCAGCGGCGCTTTCGATAATGCTTTTTTCAAGAGGCTTTTTTACAAAGTCCTTAGCGTTCGCCGTGGCATTCAAATATTCTTTGTCGGTGACGATTAGAAATCCGCGCTCTACAAGAGAAATAATCGCAACTCGAATAGCTTCGGCTTCTTCACCGCGTAAGCATGCGATGGTATAAGGGTCTTTTAACATTTGATGGCCAACTATTTTTGACGGGCTGACCGCACGCAGAATAACGCGTATAACGATGATCCAACACAGAGCAAAGAATCCGTAAAACACTAAAAACTCGGGACCTTTCCAGTCTAATGGGTTCATTCTATGTTCCTAGTACGCTTTGCATTTTTTTAAGAATTTCTAAATAGGCTTGATACGTCGGTTCTATCTGATCTTTAGATAGAGTCGATGATTCGCGAATGGTCGAAATGGTTTCGCTCAACACCTGCGCATTGTCGGGAAAGTATTTTTTTAAAAATAGATTCAAAGCTTCTTTTGGATTTTTAGCGGTTTCACCTTGAAGGCTCATTAAGGAAAAAGCGTTTGTGCGCAAGGGGCCCGAGAATTCGTTCATGATATGGACTAGCTGTTCTTCGCGCAGGCTTACGAATGTGTAGCGTTCGCGCAATCTCATCGTTAAGTTCATTAGCGATTGTTTTAATTGGAATTTCAAATTTTCTGGATCTATTTTGATTTCGGGAATTATATTCGCGCCGGCAACTATTTGGCTACGTTTAGAAATATCGAAGAATTTTAAAGGAAATGCTTGGCAGGCTTGATCGAGTTCTTTGCGTTCAATGAACAGACATGACAAGTGAATCAGGTTATGATGATCGCGATATTCAGATTTAATTTTATCAAGTGTAGCCAGCGAACTTGAGTTGAGCACAATTAGCAAATTGATATCAGAATTGGTGCGAATTCTATTTTCAGCCGCTGAACCAAAAAGGACGGCAGAATATAATTCGGTGCTAAGTTTGTTTTTTAAGAAATCGATGAATGAATTAAGCAGTTCTATTTTTTCCATGCTTGTATAGTAATAATGAAATGGGCGTTGGCCCAAATATTTTCCATGGAACCGGCTGAAGGGCCAGGATGATTTATTTTAACCAAATGCTGCGAAAATTATCACGATCGACGGGCCAACTTTGCCAAGGAATTTTGATATCTAGGCCCAAGATAAAATTTCCCAATATGGCATTTAGATCTTCTAGATCCCAAAAATCTTTTTTGTGTTTAGAATTTTTACCTGACTTGGCTAACTGGGAAACTAATGACAAAACCATGCCCGTCATTGGAGGTATCAAAAATCCTAATGTTGAAAGCACACCTTGCATACGCGATAAGATGCCTTTGCCACCCACGGAATGCATCAAAACAAAAACGGCGCAGGGTTTTCCCAAAAACACATGGGTGCCTTCTAATTCAGTTAAGTCTTCAAACATGGCTTGCATTGGACTACCCCATGAATCCCAATAGGTTCCCGTAACAAATAAAACACCGTCCGATTTCTTTAGTTCATTGATAAGGCTCTTATTTGTTTTTAGTTTGGCCAAATGGACAACACGTACCTTTACAATGGATTTTAAAAGCTTTTCTATTTTTGTAATCAGTTTAGCGCAGTTGCCTCTGCTTCCGTTAGGGCTGCCATTTAGGATCAAAACTTGCTTCATACTGTGGTACCTCGCTGCCGACCATAATAATTCCTAAATGTGGGCGACGCCAGTAGTTTCGCCTGACTTTGATTTTTTAAAGTGATTCAATATTTAAATGAAGATTTTGAGTTTGTGTGGAAGCCTTAGATCCAATTCAACGAATGGTTATCTTTTAAAAGCGGCAAAGGGTGTCCGACCCCACGATATTTGGGTCGATTTTAATTTGGCCGACTTGCCTTATTTTGATCCTGATAACCAATACTCGCCGCAAACTCCAAAAGTAGTATTAGAATTTCGTAATTTGGGTTCAACCGTCGATGCTATTTTTATTGCTACGCCAGAATACGCACACGGTTTGCCCGGCATTTTAAAAAATGCGCTCGAGTGGTTGTTTCATGAAGGCACAATGAATAAACCGGTTTTTGTTGTCATCGGAACCGCGCAGGGCGAGCATACTCGGGATCAGCTCATCGAGATTATTAAGACCATGGATTTTAAAATTAACTCTAGTCATGTACTGCTGCTTAAAGGTGCGCGATCAAAAGTTGATTCGACGGGAACATTTACAGATGCAAATACGCGAATTGTATTTGAAAATTTTTGCCAACGGATAGGGGAGCTAGTATGAACATGCGAATAGCCTTATTAGGTTTATCGATTTTATTTTTTTCAACTCAACCAAGCTGTGCCAGTGGTTTTTTCAGAGAACGGATCAAGCAGCGCATTGTAAATAAACTAGAAGCCGAGCCAGCGCCAGAAGCTAGCCCTAATGTTTCTGATAAAATTGAAAAATCGGGCGACTATACATTTACATTTTCACATGGAAACATTGACCGCTATTACCGAGTTCATGTGCCACAGTTGTACAATTCAAAGGTTCCCACTCCACTGATAGTTTCCATGCATGGCGGCGGCGGTGATATGACGATTCAATCATCTGATGAGTATTATAAATTGAATACAAAATCAGACAAAGATGGTTTCATTGTCGTGTACCCCAACGGATATAGCAAATTTAAATCGGGTCGACTAGCGACTTGGAACGCGGGTAACTGTTGTGCTTGGGCGCGTGATGAAAAGATCGACGATATCGGATTTATCAAAGAGGTCTTGAAAAAAGTCTCGGGACAAATGAACGTCGATGCCAGGCGCGTTTATGCTATCGGGATGTCCAATGGAGCCATGATGGCGTATCGGCTAGCGTGTGATGCTGGTTCCTTGTTTCGAGGCATCGCCGCTGTTGCCGGAACCGATAATACTATTTCGTGTTCATCCCCAGCGCCAATGTCTGTGTTGCATATTCATGCTAAAAATGACGATCATGTTTTATTTTACGGCGGCGCTGGAAAAACATTTCGTGATGATTCCAAGGTGACTAACTTTACCTCGGTTCCTAGTACCATTCAAAAGTGGACCAGCATCGATAAGTGCGAAGGAGTCGCTGTTAAAACAATTGATAAAAAGGGAGCCTACTGCGAGCTATACTCAAAATGCCAAGGTGGAAAGCATATACAGCTGTGTGTAACCGAAGACGGGGCTCATTCTTGGCCGGGCGGCAAAAAAGTTCGGGGTGGCGAAGACGGCTCTAAAGCCCTCTATGCTAATGATGTTATTTGGGATTTCTTTAAAGCTTTGCCATAGAAACTTTCACAGCACTCCACAGCTATGGATCTTGAAAATCACAGCAAAAGCTGAACTATAAAGACTTTGCCAGCTCAAAATGTATCAAAACAAGATAAGAACACTTTTTATCTCTTAGAAGTTGAATTTACTTTAGACATTTCTTACAAAATCCGATCTAAAAGTATGTCTCAAAATAGCCGCCAAAAACCTCACGTAATTTCTTGTTGGCTCTCGTTCACATTGAGCTTTTTTAGCCTTATTTTATTAACTTCATGTACCCTTTCTTTAAACATTTCTGAATTAAATGAACAAAGCAAACAGGTTGTTTTAAATGATATTGCACCACCTGTTTTAGCCGGTGTAGTTGAAGACGGTATTAGCTTTGGGTCCTTAACATCTACTCCAAACTTTTCATGGCCGGAAGCTACGGATTCTTTAAGCGGACTTGATTATTATGAAATTGCTCTTGGCAGCTCCTCAGGTGGGGATGACATTTTGCCGTGGACTAAAATTAGCAACCTTAATTCACACACTCAAACTGGGCTAAGTCTAACTAAAGGACATACTTATTTTCCAAAAGTGAGAGCCGTTGATAAAAGTGGAAATATTAGCCCAGAACTTTTTGGTAATGGCTGGATTGCCTCTACATTATTTTCTTTTCTTCAACCTCTTTTTACAATCATTACCGGTGAATCCGTTAATCTAACTTTATCTGGTGGTGAAACATCTTATACCTATAGTCCAAGTCAAAGCGGATACTTAAATACAAGCAGTAGCGCTTACACGGCGCCACTCAATATTTTGCCTCAAATAGAAAATATAACTGCTTATGATAGCATTAACCAATTAGCCTCGGCACAAGTAAAAATCAGAGCCTTTGAAAATAAAGATATCTTCCGATCAGCACTTTATCAACCTGCCTCAACTAATAATCCACTAAGTATTGCTGTTGATAGTTCAAACAATCTATACACAGCAGGAGTTTCAACAGATGCGACCTCTTTCACACACTGGATTATTAGAAAAAGTTCAGATGGAGGAAGTACATGGGCTGTTATCGATGACTATCAATTAGCGACAAATAAGTATGCCGGAGCTATCAAAGTTTTTATTGCACCAAATGGAACTGTTTATGCCGTTGGCGGTGCTTTAGATAGTTCAGACTCTCAGCATTGGATAGTTAGAAAAAGCACTAACAATGGCGTTACATGGACCACAGCTGATGACTATCGATATCTTTCTACAGCCAGCGCTGCCAATGACATAGGCGTTGATTCTATGGGAAATATTTATGTAGTTGGTGATGGATCTAATGCAACATTTTGGATTGTTAGAAAATCAACAGATTCTGGAATCACTTGGACTACGATAGATACATTCCAATACCCACCTGGTATTGCTACGGTACCTTTTTCCTTTACTGCAGATGGGTTAAACAATTTTTACGTCACAGGATATGGGTTTAATGCTTCTATTGTTGGAAAAATGCTTATTAGGAAAAGTTCTGATGGTGGTTCCACCTGGACAACAATAGTTGATTATGAAAATGTGGCAACAAAGGGTTCCATTGGTAAAGGGACGGTCCGCGATAATAATGATCATTTATATTCAACTGGATATGGTTATGATGCCACCAACAAATTCACTTGGTTCGTAAGAAAAAGTACTGATCGCGGTGGGACTTGGACGACGGTAGACAACTTTCAATTTGCTGCAGGCTATGATACTTTGGTTAATCATATTGCTATGGATTCTTTTTTTAATATTTATATAATTGGATACGGCAGTGACAGCACAAACAAAAAACATTGGTTAGTACGAAAAAGCTCTGACCAAGGCTCCACCTGGACTACTGTTGATAACTATCAAATGTCTCCGCCAGTAAGTTTAGGAAAAAATGAAGGAAGAGCTTTATCTTCAGACTCTAGCGGCAATCTGTTCACCCTCGGAGTTGGAACTGCCACCAATGGTGATTATGATCATTGGGTTGTTCGTAAAAGTACCAATGGTGGCTCTAGCTGGAGCTTGATTGATGATTTTAGTTATGCGAAAAAAGGTGAAAATAATATTAACTCTTTAGCCTATGATACGGCAAATGGGATTTTATATTCAGCAGGCTACGAAGGTGCACTTTATTCCAGATGGATCGTAAAGAAAAGTCTTGATCAAGGTAACACCTGGACAACCATAGACACTTATCAAATAGATCCCTATCGTGAAGCTAAGGCATATAAAATACTTTTAAATAATGGCAACCTCTTTGTTGTTGGTAAAGCAGTAGCTTCGAACTATGAAGGCCAATGGACAGTTCGGAAAAGTTCCGATGGTGGTTCAACATGGACAGTTATTGATAACTGGGCCCCTTATGTTAACACAGCATCTGTTGCCAAAGGCATTTCCTTTGACAGTACCGGTATTATTTATGTCACTGGAAATACCGTTGACGGTTCCTTTAATCAACACTGGGTAACAAGAAAAAGTACCAACAACGGAAGCTCTTGGACTACTGTTGATGACTATATTATGCCTGGAGGAATGTTAAGTGTTTCAACTGATATTGCCGTGAACTCATCCAACCATGTGTTTGTAGTTGGTCAAGCCATGAATGGCCCAAATGCCTTTTGGATTGTCAGAAAAAGTACTGACAGCGGCAGCACATGGAGCAACATCAACAGTTATCAACTTGTTAATAACAAAGCTGCCAAAGCTAATAAAATTTATATTAATTCCAGTAATGAAATTTATGTGGCAGGAAATTCCGTTGATTCGTCAAATATTAAACATGGTATTTTAAGAAAAAGCACAGATAATGGAACGACGTGGGTTGATATTGATAACTATCAACTGCTTAGCACTAAAGATACTGATACCATAGATGTTATGTTAGATTCCCTTGGAAATATTTTTACCATTTCACAGGCCAAAGATGCAACGAACTACAGTCATTGGATCACAAGGAAAAGTTCCAATGGCGGAACTTCTTGGACTATTATTGACGATTACGTATCTATTGATAGCACTAAAACTCATATTCCCAATACAGTTACTAATTGTTTTACAAAGCAAATCTGTATCGGAGGAGCAAGGTCAGTTGATTCAAATACCATTAATGAAGGTGTTGTCAGAATACTTTCACCCGAATAGACCAACAAATTTATATTTAAAGTGCGTTGCAAATTCTTTCTTTAGCTAATTTAATCTGTTCAGTTACTGCCTGTCGGCTCAGTCCATTCAACAAGAATTCGATAGCTTTGATGTTTCCAGTCATTTAATTGCTCGCATTACATCACCAAAGGATTTATCGATTAGGTGAGTCCAGTGGTTATTGTTCGAAAGTGACAACCTGTTCATTTAGGGATAGAATATTTAAAACGTTAAATTTTAGCATCGAAGCTTGCAACAAACTATACTCGTTAAATAAATCTCTAGTTGAGTCCGAAATAAATTTTAATCGCACAGTTATGTTCAGTGCCGAAATCGATATTTATAGCGAAAGCAATTGGCAAAGCATTAAATGAAATAGATATTACTCAAAAGCTACGCGATTTTTCAAATTCTGATTTAGATTCAAGCCCGCAGTGGAAGTCCTTTTATAACTTGGGTATGAACTTTCCTTCTTGGATCAGTGGGTGGATTGCGGGACTTCCAACAAAATTTCCAAAGTTGTGGCAAAAATATCGCGGTGGTGCGGTCCTCATTAGTTCTCCAGCTAAATATGGAGTTGACGGAATTGTCGCAGTACAAAGTTTTACCTTATCCTGAAGAAATGTATCCAAAATTGAAATAATTTTTTGAATCGTAAGAAACTTTCATATTCGCTATTGACGATAGATTGCCGCCGTTTGTATACCTTGGATCATGAATCGAAACGTTTTCCTAACTGCCGCGATCGACGAAAAATTGAGTTCTTTAGAGAATCAAGTTCATCGTGCTTTGCTAGGGGACGTGTTTGCTATTCCTAAAACTCCTGAACGCGATATTCCGATTTTAGAGCGCGGCCGTCATCCCGGCAAAAAGGGATTAAGCTTTGTAGAGGGTCAAGCTCGTCTATTACATGACATGGCAAATATTGAACTTCAAGCAATGGAACTAGCGCTCAGAACCCTTTGCGAATACCCCGAAGCGGATAAAACATTTCGACAGCAATTGGCCGATCTAACGTTGTCAGAAGGGCGCCATTTAAAAATGTGTGTCGATGGATTGCGTGAGCTTGGATATGACTGGGGTCACTGGCCGATACATCTTGTTTTGTGGAATGCGGTCGATGCATCAGATAGTTTAATTGATCGCATTTTTATCGTTCATCGTTATCTTGAGGGTAGTGGATTGGATGCCGGGCAAAGTTTGATTGAACGCTTTCGTGCGATTCCTCCCAATAAAACAGTAGAAATTATGAATGTGATTTCCAATGAAGAATTGGATCATGTACAATTTGGAAGTAACTGGTATCGCCAGTTCTGCGCACATTATAAATTAGATGCCGATCATAAATTCAAAAGTTTGCTGACCGATTTACTGCCGCGTCTGCCAAGACGAATGGAACCGGTGAATGTGGTCCTTCGGAAAAAAGCTCTGTTTAGTGAAAGCGAAATCAACGATTTAGTGTACTTGCGCGAATCTCTGCTTTAAAATTGATAATGACCGCCGCGTATGAGAATGATAAATTTATTTTATGGACGCATTTTTAAAATCATTTATTTCATTGTTTGTTGCTATTGATGTGGTCGGTGCACTGCCATTTTTGGTTGGATTGACAAAATCGCTATCGGAAAAAGATAGAAAAAATTTAATTTACCGCGCTACTATTTCGGCATTGGTTATCGGGATAGTTTTCATTGTGGCAGGCCGAAAGATTTTTGAATTTTTAGGAATCACCGAAAGCGATTTTAAAGTTGCCGGTGGTTTACTGCTTTTGATTTTTGCCATTCGTGATTTATTGGTAACAGCAAGTCATCAAGGCGCACCTACACCGACTAAGGTGGGCTTGGTGCCGATTGCGATTCCATTGATGATGGGCCCGGCGGCTCTGACGACTTTAATGGTTGGGTCCGATCAGTTCGGAATGTTGACGATTGTTGCCAGCCTAGTGCTGAATTTACTGATCGTTTTGGTTTTATTCTTGCGCGCAAATATCATTCTACGTTGGTTGGGTGACGACGCTAGCGATGCCTTTAATAAAGTGTTCTCGTTGTTGATGGCGGCCATTGGGGTCATGTTCGTTCGGTCGGGTATAATTGAAATGATTGCAAAGTAAAAGGTTAGTACAGTGAGTAAAATTTCTGCGGCGATAAAAGCCGTTAATGCAAATGGGGCGTTGCTGGTTTTCCCAGTGAATAACAAACCAACACCCAATTCAATCTGGTCTGAGTTTTATCCTCGCACAAAACTAAAGTGGGAATGGGATGATAACGGCGATCAGAAAGTTTTTAAAATGTGGCAGTTGATGAAAGAGCTTTCTACAAATAAAGACGTTGTCTATTCAAAATGGCTGGGTGGCCGTGCGACTTTTTTCTCGCGTGATTTGTTTGTTGCGATGTTAGCCCTTTTTAAAAATACGGGTGGTATTACGTTTAAACTGTCTTTGCAAGCCAAGGCGTTGCTGAGCGAGCTTGAAAGTGATTCGCCATTGTCGACTCGTGACTTGAAAAAATTAACTGGGCTACAGGGTAAAGATAATGAAAGCGCCTACAATCGGGGAATGAAAGAATTGTTTGGACGATTATTGATCGTCGGTTTTGGTGAAGTCGAGGACGGTGCGTTTCCTTCATTAGCTGTAGGGGCGACTCAACATATCTATGAAGATCTTTGGCTTGATGCAAATTCCTTGAAAATAGAGCTAGCCCAGAAACGAATAGATCAACTTATTCCTAAAGGCACAGAATTTAGAAAATTCTTTGATCGCATTATGACTGGCTTGAAAAATCAAACTTCAGTATCTGTCCGATCAAAGTAATCGGAAGGCTAAGGTGGCCGTGGTTTTTAACTAAAGTCATTTTTCCATTGGGGAATAATGGCGCCATGGATTCTGAAACTTTATTTGAAATTACGTTGTCCAAATCTCCATGCCAAAAATGGATGGGGGCTTTCAATCCGGCGGCTCCTGCAGACCAATTCGCGAGAAGTACAGGTGAGTCTTGTTTGGGGCCTAAGAAACCCTGCTCAAGGGCTTCACTTAAACTTTGATTTAATGAATCTCGGACATCTTTGGTATTCGCAAGTTCTAAATCTGCTTTTGAAGGTGGCAGAAAGAAATCTATTACAGGATTTCGTTTGCCTGGATTAATTTGAAGGGCATTTCTAATTAATCGTGTTGGAATAACAGGTAAAACTTTTAGACCGTAAAAAGACAGTGTCGGAAAGTTTTTTCGAACTGTAGGCCGGCTTAAATCACCCAATCCCGAAATCACTCGAATAGCGCTGACCGATTCAGGGTTCTGTAAAGCGAGTGCAATGCCAAACGGTGTTCCGCCACTGACTGTGACCACTTCAAACTTGGTCCAAGATAGAGTCGAAACTAATTCCATCGCAATTTTTACAGTAGTATTCAATGAGTCTGCAGTTTTAATTTGTGTGTGATGATAGCCCGGTCGATCAAAACAGAGCACTTCAAGGTCTTGAGACTGAAGCTCAGAATTGAAAATATCGATTTGTCGACTCGATCCGGGAAAACCGTGAAAGAATAAAATTTTTCGTTTCCCGTGGCCGATTTTTCGATATGAAACTCTACCTTGAGAAGTATCTGCTATTTGATATGGCATATTTCAAATCGTCGGATCAAATGGACGCATTGTCCAGATATAACATAGAATCACACACTAAAATGTGGTTAAAAAGGCCCATAGTTGCGTATCAAAATGATCAAATTTAGCTATATTTTGTTTATAGAAGAAGGCGCTTTATGTCGAAAGTATGAAGAACGAGGTTCTATGAAAAAGTATAATTCTTGCATACTTGTGGATGATGAAATCGACTTACTAGAGACTATGAAGATGGGTCTTGAGTCTGTTTTTGAAAGAGTGGATACGTGCAGTGATGGTAAAGAAGCCTTCGACATTATTACCTCGAATCACTACGATTTAATTGTGTCAGATGTTCAAATGCCAAATATGAAAGGCGATGAACTTTTGCGGAGTTTGCGCACGAAAGGAATCCGTACACCATTTATATGTATCAGTGGGAATGGTAACCACGCGCAAATAATGGAAAACAAACGACAGGGTGGGGTTGACTATATGGATAAACCTTTTGATTTCGATTTGTTTATCGAAAAAATTCAGATCATGATCGAGGCCCATGAGAAAAAACATTCTTAAATGTAATTTCGGATTTCCTATTTTTCTTTAATCTGTTAGCGTCCAGACATGTCTGACAATAAAATTCAATATTTGGCTACATTCTTTTTTGCAATTTCTATTCTGCATACATTCTCGGTTTCTATTTTTCATCGATTGTCGGCTCGATATCCAAAAGGATCTGCGGCTGCTACATTTTTTCATCTGATGAGTGAAGTCGAAGTGGTTTTTGGTTTTTGGGCCATCATTTTCACGCTTGCCTATGTTCTTATAGGTGGTTATGCGGCTGCTTCCGACTATGTAACGACGCGATCGTACAACGAGCCTTTATTTGTGTTTGTAATCATGGTGGTTTGTTCTTCAAAGCCTGTTCGAGATTTTGTTAACCGTTTGATTTCAGTTGTCATAAAATTGCCGATATTAAAACCCCAGATTATTTTTTTCTTTACAGCGTTTGCAATCGCTCCGTTATTGGGAAGTTTTATTACAGAGCCAGCGGCTATGACCATTATCGCGACATTGGTTTTAAATGCGCTACTTGAAAAGAACGAAATTTCAGAAAAATTTAGATACGCGATTCTTGGGTTGTTATTTGTGAATATTTCAATTGGTGGGACTTTGACTCCGTATGCGGCTCCGCCGGTGTTAATGGTAACAGAAAAGTGGGGCTGGGATATGTCGTTTATGCTCACTCACTTTGGATGGAAGGCGGCTCTTGCGTGTTTTGTATCCACTTTAATTTGTTTTCTGCAAAATAAAAAATCTATATTGTCGTTCAAAATCGTGAGCTCATCGTCCCAGGCTTCGCCGTTATGGGTACAGTTAATGTCTTTGATTTTTGTCGGTGTCATCGTTTTGTGGCATAAGCTACCGATAGTTTTTATTGGATTGTTTTTAGCTTTTATTGTTTTTGCGCAGTTCACAAGAAAGCACCAGCATAAATTGAAAATGAAAGAATCGGGTCTGGTTGGATTTTTCCTAGCGGGATTAGTTGTTCTGGGGGGCTTGCAGAGTTGGTGGTTAGAGCCAATTATAAGTCGACTAAGCTCGGCATTCTTGTACACCAGTGCCATAGCGCTGACAGCCGTGACAGATAATGCGGCCATTACATATTTAGGAACGTTAGTCAGTCACCTGGCTGATGAATCAAAGTATGTATTAGTTGCCGGTGCCGTTGTCGGCGGTGGATTAACTGTGATTGCGAATGCGCCAAACCCAGCGGGCTATGGAATATTAAATTCTAGTTTTGGAGAGGATGGTATCAAAGCATCAAAACTATTTGTCGGAGCCTTGATGCCAACCTTGGTTGCCGCGTTGATATTCTGGTTTCTTTAGTCTGAATTTACTTAGTCCAGAGTTAAAATTTCTTTTTCCATCGAGTAAATGGATTCCTGAAGACGTGACTTGTTGTTGTTAAAACTTCTGATTTCATTGTCGGACTGGTTGATTTTTGATTTTAGATCTCGTTTTTTATCTTCCGTCGGATCAGTTTGGTTAGCATTGGCTGGAGTCGGGCGAACCAGTTGAATGGCTTCGACAACTTTCAGCTCACCTTCTAAATTAGATTTTCGCAAACTAGATAGGTTAATGTCAGAGTTAATTTTCTGAATACGATTTTGATTTTCGCTGATCGATGCGGTTAAATATTTTTTTCGCCCTTTGCGGTATTCCTTCATAAAGGCTTCTTCTTTTTCTTTTGGGCAAATTTGGTTATAAGTTCCTCCGCCAGAACCAAAATTAAAACCGCTCGATGGTTCACAGAATGCTTGGACACCTTCGGTGTGCTTCGCCGTTAACAATTTAACTTGGCCAGGATCGCAGAATTCAGAATTGAAAAACTGACCTTTCTTGCCGCTGGCATATACGATTTCTGGTTTGCAATAATTAGACATACCGGATTTAAAACCAAGGTCCAGCTGCGATTCTTGAATTTCAGCTTCGACTTTACGGCAATCATTTAGGTAGGTATCACTATTCAATCGTTTGCCCGACATCGCAATTTGGTAACCATAATCAAACCAGTTTTTGCTCTCACAATCTTTACGAGTAAAATAAGAGGCGCACGAGCACAGCAATACCGAAACAGAAAATAGAATAGTAAATTTTAATTTCATAAGCTCACTTCTTTTTTGAAATAAAATGCAGTTTTATTTTAATTTGTAGCTAAATTGTAGTCTAGAAATTATAAAAAGGAATAGGATTCTGACCCTAGGTCGGGGTCTTAATTTTCAGATTTTTGGTTGTTTAGACTAGAACTGTGGGTGTTCGCAACCGATAATAAAATGATGCGTCTAAAATTTATTTTGCCAGTTCTATTTTTCAATCTCTCGCTACTGGCTGTGGGCAATCAATGTCTCGACGGGTCTCCGAAAAATCAAAAATTTAAACGTATTCTAGAGTCATCGAACTATTTTCTTGTAAAAGAATTTCGAACTAAAGGCTTATTCAAAATCCAAGAAGGTGGAATCGGTTGTAGGGATTGCTCAACAACTGCTCAACGTCTGGGATTGCCTGAAAAGTTAACTGAAATTCCGAAGGAATGTATCCAAGCCTCGTTAAAACGAAAAGTGGCTCAATCGAGTATTGAATGTACACGCACACCCGAGGGAAACTGGAAATATACTCCGCATTCATCTCGGTCAACGTCAACTCCTTGTATTGATGACTCGAGTGTAGATTACATCCACTTTGTAACCAATAAAGTGATTTCATGCTTTCAAGGATTGTCGATGCAAAATGGCGTTAAAGAAGCCATCGATCCCAAAGTACTTTATTCAAAATTAAATAACGAAAGCAGTTTCAATTTTACCTATTCATATGGCGGTGGCGTTGGTGCCGGGCAGCTAACGGGCTGGGCGGTTCAGGAGATGAACGTGCTGGATCCAAGTCGCACTAAAGGAAAAGAAGTTAAAGGGAATGGTCGCTTCATCTTGGATGAAATTCTGAAGTCATCGAATCCTGAGTGTGCTG